>CALLYQ010000313.1 GCA_937858875.1 uncultured Lautropia sp.
AGGGTTCGAACCTGCGACCCCTGCCGTGTGAAGGCAGTGCTCTACCACTGAGCTAGCCGCCCCTTCGCGGGGAGCCGAGATTGTAGGGCAAGCCGGCGAGCCGATCAAATTCTGTGCACACCTCGCCTGTGCATTTCGTTGCCGGCTGTGCGTTTCAGTGCGTCTCTCACCCCTGCGGCGGCTCTCCGCCCCGCCGCAAGTCCTCGATCCAACGCGCGATCGCTTCCTCGCGCTCGACGCCGCGCAGCCGCAGCAGTGCCGACGGATGCAGCGTGATCAGTACCGGAATTCCGTCACTTCGCTCGAGCCAGTTGCCGCGCTCTCGTGTCACGGCGACCTTGCGGTCCAGCAGCGAGGCGGCGGCCGTGGCGCCGAGGGCGACGATGGCTTTCGGTCGCAACATCTCGATTTCCTCTTCGAGCCAGTGGTGGCAGGCGGCGATCTCGCGTTGCGCCGGTGTCTTGTGGATCCGACGCTTGCCGCGCAGCTCGAACTTGAAGTGCTTGACCGCGTTCGTCAGGTAGACGGTCTCCCGGGCCCAGCCGAGTCGTTCCAGCGCGCTGTCGAGCAGGCGGCCGGCCGGGCCAACGAAGGGACGACCCTGGATGTCCTCGTGGTCGCCGGGTGCCTCGCCGACGAGCATCAGCCGCCCGCGGCCTTCGCCGCCCACGACCTGGGTGCCGATATCGCCGAGCGGGCATTCGCGACAGCCGCGCAGCCGCTCGTGCAGTTCCCGAAGACCTTCGCCGACGCCGCTCTCCTTCGTCATGCGGCCGGCCGTTGGTTCCCGACACATCCGAACCGAGCGCGCATCAGCATGTGCAGCGCTGCCGGATCGACGGGCTTTTCGAGTACCGCGAGCACTTCGAGCCCGGCCAGATCGTCGTCGCTGACCGCTTCGCGGTAGCCGGTGTAGAGCACGATCGGAAGCCCGGGTCGCAGCGCTGCGAGGCTGCGCGCCAATTGCGTGCCGGTCAACTGGGGCATGGTCTGATCGGCGAGCAGCAGATCGAAATCGTCGGCAGCGGCTTCGAAGCGGCGCCGAGCGCTTTCAGGATCGGCCAGCGCCGTGACCCGCAGTCCCCAGTTCTCGAGCAGCTCGCGCATGAATTCGAGCACCGGGGCTTCGTCGTCGACGACCAGCACGCGGCCGGGCAGCAGCTCCTGCGTACTCGAGGCAGCCGGCCGCCCGCCTCGATGCAGGCCGCGAATGACGGCGGCCGCGCCGTCGTCGAGCGGAGGCAGCAGCACGGCGAAGCGCGTGCCGCAAGCTGGCGTCGTGTCGACGACCACGTGGCCCCGATGCTCGTGGACGATTCCATGCACGGTCGCAAGGCCCATGCCGCTACCCTGGCCGACTTCCTTGGTGCTGAAGAAGGGTTCGAAGATCCGGTCGAGCACTTCGGCGGCGATGCCCGGGCCGTTGTCGGTTACCGACAACTCCACGAAGTCGCCGGCCAGGCTCTGTCGACAAGAGCTGCAGATACCACGCCAGCCGTTGCGCCAGCCGGTGCTCACGCGCAGCGTGCCGCTGCCGTGCAGCGCGTCGCGCGCGTTGATGCAAAGGTTCATCAGCACCTGGTCGAGCTGCACCGGGTCGATCAGTACCGCGGGCAGGTCGTCGCTGCAGTCGATGCGCATCCGGATCGTGGCCGGCAACGACGCGCGCAGCAGCTGCGAGGCTTCGCCGATCGCCGTGCCGAGCATGACCGGGCGCGGCTCACCGCGCTGGCCGCGGCTGAAGGTCAGCATCTGCCTGATCAGGTCGCGCGCGCGCTCGCACGACAGGTGCGCCTGCTCGAGCTGCCTGGCGAGCTTCGAGTCGCCGTACGAGGCCTGGCGTTCGATCGCAAGGCCGACGTAACCCATGATCGCCGCGAGCAGGTTGTTGAAATCGTGCGCGATGCCGCCGGTCAGGTGGCCGATCGCCTCCATCTTCTGGGCCTGGCGTAGCTGCGCCTCGAGCTCTGCGCGACGTGCGTCCTCGCGCTTGCGCTCGGTCAGGTCGCGCATCACGGCCAGAACGTGAGGCTCGTTGCGGTATTGCATCGGCACCGCATGCACCTCGACGTCGAAACGGCTGCCGTCACGCCGGCGACCGATGGTTTCACCGCTGACCGGACGTCCGTCGACGGCGGCCCGCACCATGCGCCGGCAGTCGCGATGCCGCTCTTCCGGGACGAAGATCTGGCAGTCGTTGCCGACGATCTCGTCGAACTCGAAACCGTACATGCGCAGGAAGGCCTCGTTGACGTCGACGACGCGACCGGCCGAATCCGACAGCAGCAGCCCGTCGACCGAGGCGTTGAAGATCGAGCGGTACTGCTCCTCGCTGTTGCGCAGCGCCTCCTCGGCCAGCTTGCGCTCGGTGATTTCCCTGGTGAACGCGAGCACCCGGCGCTTGCCCGCGATCTCGGCCGGCTTGATGTGCACCTCGTCCCAGTGAAGCGAGCCGTCCTCGTTGCGGCGACGCCATTCGAAGGTGACCGGGTCGCCGGTCTTCGCGCGTTCGATCATCCGCATCGCATCGGCGGCGGAATAGGGCGCCTCGCCGGTTCCGAGCCGGTCGAGCGGGAGCCCACGCATCTGCTCCGGCGTATAGCCGTACGACCGGCAGGCCTTCGGATTGACGTCGACGATCGCGCCGCTGTCCCAGTCATGCACGAAAATCGCGTCCTCGCTGGCATCGAAGATCGCGCGATAGCTGGCTTCCGAGCTGCGCAGTGCCGCTTCTGCGCGGCGGCGCTGGATCTCGTCGGCGGCCCGGCTGCCGCAGATTCGCAGCATCGACTCGATCAATGCCTCGTTGTCGAGCGGCTGGCGCGCCAGCACCGCGATCAGACCGATCAGCCGGCCGTCGGCGGTGTTCAACGGATAGCCGGCGTAGCTGTCGATCTGCGCTGCGCGCAGGAAGCCTGCTTGCGGAAAGAGATCTGCGAGGCCGCTGCGATAGCAGCGGAAGCCTTCGAGCACGGTCCGGCACGGGGTGCCATGCAGCGGGTAGGAGAAGTCGTCGACATGGTCGCCATCGCAATAGACAGCGAGCGTCCTGACGATCCGTTCGTCGTCGTCGCCGGGCTCGCCTTCGCCTTCGACGACGCCGATCACCGCCATGTCCACCGGCAGGATCGTCGCGAGGTAGCGCGTGAGCGCCGGCACCAGTTCGGCGCCCTCGGCCTCGAGCACGGCCAGCGCTGCCTGCTGCAGTGCCTGCTCGGTGTGTTCGGCCGCAGATGTCCGTGGCTCCGGTGAGTTGCGGCCGGGTACATCCGCGACTGCAAGGGCTCCTGCGCTGGTGTCGATTCCGGTCGATGACGATGGTTTCATGGCAGCACCCGGACGCGGCGCGACGACGATCCAGTTTAGGCGCGAATCGGCTCCGCCGGGCGGGTTCGATACGACAGGACAACGAACGGAAACACGGCGGATACGCTGCGGTCTCGAGCCTAGGCGGTTGGCGGCACGTACATGTAGCCGATGCCGCGAACCGTGCGGATCGCCTGCGGCCGCGAACTGTCGGGTTCGATCTTGCGACGCAGCCGCGCGATCCTGATGTCGATCGAGCGATCGAAGGGTTCCCACTCGCGGTTGCGCGTCATCGTCAGCAACTGGTCGCGCGACAGTACCTGGTTCGGGTGTGTCGCGAAGACGTGCAGCAGATCGAATTCCATCGTCGTGATCGGGATCTCGCGACCGTTGCCGTCGAACAGTTGATGGGAGCCGATGTCGAGCGTGCAGTGAGCCAGTCGCAGGCGACGGTGGTGCGCAGGCGCGTTGGCGGCGCCGCCCGTGGCGAACGCGCTTGCCGGCAGACTGCCGGCAAGCGCGTCCGGCGGAGCCGACTGCAGGCGTCGCAGCACGCTCTTGATTCGCGCGCGCAACTCGCGCAGGTCGAACGGCTTGCCGATGTAGTCGTCGGCGCCGATCTCCAGTCCGATCACGCGATCGACGGTTTCGCTGGAGCCGGTGACCATGATGATCCCGATGTCGTAGTGCTCGCGCAGGTAGCGCGCCAGCGTCAGGCCGTCCTGGTCGGGCAGGCGCAGGTCCAGCAGTACCAGGTCGGGCGGCTCGCGCTCGATCGCGGCGCGCATCGCCGCGCCACTGTCCGCGCAGTCGACCTGATAGCCGTGCGAGTCCAAGTATTCGGCGAGCATCTCTCGCACCACGCGGTCGTCGTCGACCACCAGGATGCGCTCGGCATCAGCCATCGGGTTCCCCTCTGGAAGCTGGCTGTCGGACTGCCGCAACCGCGACGGATCGCGTCTGTCCTGGGGAAACTTCGAGTATAGCGGCGGAGCTGGCCTCAAGCGCGGGTGCGCCGACGCTCTTCGTTCGCCGACGAGCCTGGCCGGCCGATCGGTCTGGCTTCGGATCCGGCCTCCCTGCTCGACAGTTGCTCGCGCAGCAGCGTGCGCAGAGCCATCGGATCGACCGGCTTGTCGAGCACCGCCCGCACGCAGCCGTCGACGAGGGCTTCGGGAGCGACCGCGTCGCGATAGCCGGTATAGATGAGGATGGGAACGCCCGGGCGCAGCGCGGACACTCTGCGCGCCAGTTCGGTGCCGGTCAGTCCCGGCATCGTCTGGTCTGCCAGCAGGATGTCGAAGTGCAGCCGGGCATCGCGCACCTGTCGCAGCGCTTCGGTCGGGTCCGACACGGCAAGCACGCGCAGTCCCCAGTTTTCGAGCAGTTCGCACATGAAGCCGAGCACCCGGGTCTCGTCGTCGACGAGCAGCACGGTGCCGGAAAGCGGCGGCTGCGCGGGCGGTCTGGCGCCCTCAGGCCGCGCGGGCCCCGAGGATCGATCGCCGGTGCCAGCGCTGCGCCGGGAGCCGTCGCCTGCGGCCATGTCGACGCGAGCGTCGGCGCCGATGTCGGCGGCCGCGCGCTGCGGCAGCGCCGGCAGCAACACATGGAAGACGGCGCCGCGGCCTGGCGCCGAGTCGACGACGATGTGTCCATGATGCTCGTGCACGATCCCGTGGACGGTAGCCAGGCCCATGCCGCTGCCTTTGCCGACCTCCTTCGTGCTGAAGAAGGGCTCGAACATGCGGTCGAGCACGCCGGCGGCAATGCCGGGGCCGCTGTCGCCGACGTA
>CALLYQ010000314.1 GCA_937858875.1 uncultured Lautropia sp.
GCGCCCGCGTCCGATCTTCCAGGCCTCGGCGACGCGGATCGAATAGTCCTCGATCGGCTCCGGCTCGGTGGTCGCAACCATCAGCAGCACGAGCTGGCTGCCTTTGCGCTGCTCGACTGCGGCGAGCTTCGATTCGATACGGGCCGTCGTTGCCGCGTCGAGCGTGCCGGTCAGGTCGACGACGCGCCCGGTCAACGGCGGGATCTGCTGCAATGCCTGCGCCGGCGCCACGGCCGGAAGAAGCAGCAGCGCGGCGAGCACGCAGGCGATGACGAAGGGAAGCCGCGCTCTGAAATCGAGGCCTCGGAGCGTCATGACAGCGCGCCTCTTTCCCTCGCCTCGCTTTGCTATGCCGATCTCAGCGAGGGGTGGCAGGAGCGGGCTGCGGGCTCGCAGGCGCGCCCTGCCCGGCCGGCGGCGGCAATTGCGCAGGCGCGGATGGCGCCGGGGCAGGGTTCGCCGCATCGGCAGGCGCCGGACCGACCCGGCCGCGGCCGAAGTCGACGGTGGGCGGTTGCGTGATCGCACGCTCGTTCTCGACGGTGAACTGCGGCTTCTGGTCGTAGCCGAACACCATTGCAGTCAGGTTGACCGGGAACTGCCGCACCAGCACGTTGTACTGCTGGACGGCGTCGATGTAGCGGCGCCGGGCCACGGTGATCCGGTTCTCGGTTCCTTCGAGCTGCGTCTGCAGGTCGCGGAAGTTGGCATCGGCCTTCAACTGCGGGTAGTTCTCGGCGACCACCAGCAGCCGCGCCAGCGCGCTGCCCATGTCGCGCTGCGCATTCTCGAAACGTTGCAGCGACGCCGGATCGGACGGATCGATCTGGATCTGGCCCACGCGCGAGCGCGCTTCGGTCACCTGCGTGAACACGTCGCGCTCGTGCTCGGCGTAACCCTTGACGGTGGCCACGAGGTTCGGAATCAGGTCGGCTCGACGCTGGTACTGGTTCAGCACTTCGGACCATGCCGATTTGGTCGCCTCGTCGGCCTGCTGGATCGTGTTGTAGCCGCAGCCGCCCAGCGAAATTGCCGCCACAATGGCGAACAGCCAGCCTGCGAGTCGTTTCATCGATTCTTCTCCCTGTGTCACGGTCCGCGACGGCGTCGCCGGGGTTGCAATCCCGGCGCCCGCCTGCGTGATTGCACCGGCGTCGAGGCAGGCTGTTTCCGAACGGCGCGCCGCGCGTCTGGCGAGTCTAGGAGCCTATCGAGCCGTGTCAAGTAGACCTTCGAAGGAGCTCCGGCGCGCAGTATCATCGCCGCCATGCATATCGATCACGCCCGCCGGCGGCTGCTTGGCAGCCTTGCGCTCGGCGCCGCGCTGCCGACGGCGGCACGCGCGCAGGCCCCTCGAGCGCAGGCCTTCCCTTCGCGGCCAGTGCGGCTCGTGGTGCCCACGCCACCCGGCAGTTCGGTCGACATTTCGGCGAGGCTGATCGCCGACCGCTTGCGCGCGCAACTCGGCACGACCGTGCTCGTCGAGAACAAGCCCGGCGCCGGCGGGACGATTGCAGCCGTCGACGTGGCCCGGTCCGAGCCCGATGGCCATCACTTGTTCGTCGGCTTCAACGGCCCGCTCGCCACGGCGCCGCACGTGTTTCCGAAGCTCGCCTACCGTCCGCTCGAAAGCTTCGCGCCTGTCATCGCGACCGTCTCGCAACAGCATGTGCTCGTCGTCAACGCAAGGAATCCGGCGCGGACGCTGCGCGAGTTCATCGCGGCCGTCAGGGCCGCCCCGGGCCAGGCGAACTATGCGTCGGTCGGCAACGCCAGCGCCTCGCACCTGACGATGGAACTGTTCAAGCACGCGGCCGGCCTGTACATCGTGCACATCCCGTACAACGGCGGGCCGGCCGCCGTGCACGGCTTGCTCAACGGCGACGTCGACGCGCTGTTCACCGCCTACGTCAATGTCCAGGGGCCGGTCGCCGCAGGCCGGCTGCGCGTGCTTGCGCTGGCCGAAGCGCAGCGCTCGCCGGGGCTGCCGCAGGTGCCGACCTTCGCCGAAGAAGGGGTGCCCGCCGTCGATGCGCCGCTGTGGAACGCGATCGTCGCGCCGGCCGGCACGCCGGCCACCGTCGTCGAGACGCTGAATCGCAAGATCGACGGCGTACTGGCCGAAGCCGACACCCGGCAGAAACTCGCCGGCGGCGGCATGGACGTCATCGGCGGCCCGCCCGAACGGCTCGCGCGGATGATGCGCGAAGAAGCGGTCAAGTGGCTGCCTGTGATCAATCGGCTCGGCATCCGGCCGGACTGAGACGCCGGATGGACCGGCGCACCGGCGAGACGAATCAGGCTCGCCGGATCGGTGGCGCCCCGGCTCGCCGGATCAGGCGCGCCGCAGCCGGTGCGCGAACGAGCGCCGGAACTTCGCGACCTTCGGCGCCACGATCGCCATGCAATAGCCCTGATACGGATTGCGCTCGAAGAAGCGCTGGTGGTATGCCTCGGCCGGGTACCAGCGGCCCGGTTCCTCGATGCGCGTGACGATCGGTTCGTCGAACACGCGCTCGGCCTCGAGCCGGGCGATGAGCGCTTCGGCCTCGCTGCGCTGATCGTCGCCCAACGGAAAGATCGCCGACCGATACTGCGTGCCGACGTCATTGCCCTGGCGATCGGGCGTCGTCGGGTCGTGCGTGCCGAAGAAGATCTCGAGCAGCGTCGTGTAGCCAATGCGGTCGGCATCGAAGTCGATCCGGACGGCCTCCGCGTGCCCGGTGCGCCCGGAACAGACTTCCTCGTAGGTCGGATCGCTGGTCTGCCCGCCACAGTAGCCCGATTCGACGGACAGCACGCCGTCGACTTCGAGGAAGACCGCTTCGGTACACCAGAAGCAGCCGCCCGCCACGATCGCCGTCTGCCGGTTCATTTGTTCACGCTCCTCAACAGCTTGTGCCGGTACTCGAGTCCGGCGCCACTGGCCAACGAAACGCCGCGCGACTCCAGCAGCGAAACCAGCGCCAGCATCCGCTGCGCATGGCTGGCCGGATCCTTGCAGCCTTTCGATGCGCGTCCGGCGCCTGCCTCGAGCTCTCGCAAGGCCTGGACTTCGGGCGGCAGCACGCCGGCGTTCTTCAGAATCCGCATCGCGATCCGCTGGTCCTCGGGCACCAGCCGATCGTCGTCGAGCACGAGCGGCCGGCCCTGGCCCGGCAGGTCGTCGAATGCACGCTGCCTGAAGGCGTCGGCGATGCGTCGTTCGACCAATTCGTTCAATGCGCCGATCATTCGATCGACGATAGCAGATCCACAGCCAGGCGAGTCGCCGGACTCCCCGCAATCGGCAGCCCTGCTTGCGAGCCCCTGGCAACTCGCCTAAGGTAGCCTGACAACGGCCCTCCGACCATGCCGCACGACAGGCGCTTCGAACACGACCGCGACGAGCTCTACGACATCACGCCGACGATCCATCCGCGGATGCCGGTGTGGCCCGGCGACACGCCGTTCGAGATCGAGCGGCGCTGGGCGATTTCCAGCGAGTCGCCGGTCAACGTCTCGCGCATCGTGATGTCGACACACACCGGGGCGCACGCCGACGCGCCGTACCACTACGACCTGCTGGGCGCCGACAGCGCCGCCGTGTCGCTACGCCCCTATCTCGGCATCTGCCGCGTCATCGACCTGTCGGCGTCCGAAGACCGTGGCGACGCGGTGCAGCCGATCGAGCTCGCGCCGTGGATCGGCGGCGAGACCACCGGCGCGCTGCCGGCCCGTGTGCTGCTGCGCACTCGTCGCAGCGCGGTCGTCGATCGCTGGGACGCCGGTTTTCGCGCGATCTCGCCGCAAGCGATCGACCTGCTCGCCGCTCGCGGTGCGCTGCTGATCGGCGTCGACACGCCCTCGCTCGATCCGCAGGAGTCGAAGACGATGGACGCGCACCATCGCGTGCGCGAGCACCGGATGGCGATCCTCGAAGGGCTGGTGCTCGACGCGGTGCCGCCCGACGACTATGAGCTGATCGCACTGCCGCTGCCGATCGCGGGCGCCGACGCCAGCCCGGTGCGGGCCGTGCTGCGCCCGCTGGCGAAGCGGCGAGCCGGCGGGGTCTGACGATGAGCGAAGAACGCAGCCGCAACGGCTCCGTCGACGGCTCCACGGCGCCCGACGCCCCGGCGCGCGCGAACTTCGAGGGCGCCCGGCTCGATTATCGGGACCAGATGAGCTACGGCGACTACCTGCGTCTCGACACGCTGCTCGATGCGCAACATCCGCGTTCGAGCGACCACAACGAGGTGCTGTTCATCATCCAGCACCAGACCAGCGAGCTGTGGATGAAGCTTGCGCTGCACGAACTGCGGGCGGCGCGCGAACGCCTGCGTGCCGACGAGCTGCAGCCGGCGTTCAAGATGCTGGCGCGCGTGTCGCGGATCATGGAGCAGCTGGTCCACGCCTGGGATGTGCTCGCCACGATGACTCCCACCGAGTACTCGACGCTGCGTCCGCATCTGGGCGTGTCCTCGGGTTTCCAGTCGTGGCAGTACCGGCAGATCGAGTTCATGCTCGGCAACAAGAACAAGGTCATGCTGCAGGCCCACGCGCACCGGCCGGACATTCATGCGCAGGTCGCGCAGGCGCTCGGCGAGCCGTCGCTGTACGACGAATCGATCAAGCTGCTGGCACGCAGCGGCTTCGACATCGATGCCGGACAGCTGTCACGCGACTGGGCGCTGCCGCGCGAATTCGACGCCTCGGTCGAGGCTGCCTGGCTGGCCGTCTATCGCGATCCCGCGCGGCATTGGGCGCTGTACGAACTTGCCGAGGAACTGGTCGACCTCGAGGACGCGTTCCGGCAATGGCGTTTTCGCCACGTCACGACGGTCGAGCGAATCATCGGCTTCAAGCCCGGTACCGGCGGCACTGCCGGCGTTCCTTATCTGCGCAAGATGCTCGACGTGGTGCTGTTTCCGGAGCTCTGGAAGTTGCGCACGGATCTATGAGCGGATTTGCGCAGCGAACCGTCGCGTTCACGAGCCCACGAGGCCGCCGCCGGCGAGGATCACTTCGGCCGCGCTGTCCAGGTCGTCTTCGAGCGCACGCCGCGCGGCGACGGGATCGCGTTCCCGCAACGCGGCGACGAGCCGGTCATGGCAGGG
>CALLYQ010000315.1 GCA_937858875.1 uncultured Lautropia sp.
CTCCTCGAAGGCGTTGCCGCCGGTCCATTCCAGGAAGGTCGCGATGCCGTGCCCGCGCAGGCGGCCGCGCGCCTTCGACTGCGCGGCGCGCGCGTCGAAGCCGTCCCAGTCGGCCAGCGCGAGGCCCTTGTCCAGGATCCGTTCGAACTGGCCGCTGTCGTAGGTCTGACCCATCTGGTTGCGATAGGGCATCCGTTCGGGCCGGATCATGTTGCGCCGGCGGATCTCCGGCTGCGGGATGCCAAGCTCGCGCGCCGCCTTGTCGAGCAGTCGCTCGATGTTGTAGATCGCCTCGGGACGGCCGGCGCCGCGATAGGCGCCCAGCGGCGCCGTGTTCGTCAGCACGGCCGTGAAGTCGTAGTCGATCGTGTCGATGTCGTAGATGCTGGTCTGCACCCAGGGGCCGATCAGCAACTGGATCGCCACCGCTGTCGGCGTCGCGTAGGCACCGACGTTGGCCTGAGAGCGCACGCGCAAGGCCTGGATGCGACCGCTGCCGTCGAAGGCCGCCTCGACCTGGCTCAGCAATTCGCGGCCGTGCGTGGCCGCGAGGAATTCGTCGCTGCGCTCGGCGGTCCACTTGACCGGGCGCTTGAACTGGCGCGCGGCCCAGGCCACGACCGCGTCTTCGGGGTACAGGCCGGTCTTCATGCCGAATCCGCCGCCGACGTCGCCGACGACGACGCGGATCTTCTCGGCCGGCACGCCGAGGATCTCGCCGGCCAGCGTGCCGCGCGCACCGCCCGGCATCTGCGTGCTCATCCGCAGCGTCAGCACTTCGGTGTCCGTGTCGTAGCTCGCGAGCACGCCCCGCGGCTCGAGCGGCGACGGCGCGAGCCGCTGGTTGACCAGGTCGATCGAGACGACATGCGCGGCCGCTTCGAAGGCGCGTGCGGCCGCGTCGGCGTCGCCGTGGCGCATCCGGGCCGCGACGTTGCCCGATGCCTCGTCGAAGACCAGCGGTGCGCCGTCGGCCAGCGCGTCTTGCGTATCGACGACCGCGGGCAGGTCTTCGTAGTCGACGAAGATCGCGTCGCGCGCGTCGATCGCCGCCTCGCGGCTTTCGGCGACGACCGCCGCAACTGCCTCGCCGACATAGCGCACGCGATCGAGCGCGAGCGCCCGCCGCGGCGGCGAGATGCCCGGTGAGCCGTCGGGCCGCGGAAAGCCCGACGGACCGGGAAAGATGCCGATTCCGGCATCGGCGAGATCCTGTCCGGCGATCACGGCGACGACCCCGGGCAGTTCGAGCGCCGCCGCGGCGTCGATCGAGACGATCCGCGCATGCGCGTGCGGCGAGCGCAGGAAACAGAGCACGGCCTGGCCGTCGAGGTCGAAATCGTCGACGAAGCCGCCGCGGCCGCTGACCAGGCTCGCGTCTTCGATCCTGCGTACCGGCTTCCCGCTGCCGAAGCGGCCGTAGTCATTCGTGTCGGACAAGGTCCCGCTCCCTGAAATTTCTTCGGATTCCCGCGCAGTTTACCGGCGGGTCCGGGGGCTCGGCGGAGCTCGCCGCACAAAGCGCGCCGGTTCGACGTTCGCGACAGGCACGGGCCTTGCATCTCGGGCGCTGCTGTCCGCTGCCCTCCAACTCCTCCGCTGGCCGACGACTCCGTGCTGTCCGATCACGATATCTATCTGTTTCGCGAAGGCACCCACGCTCGTCTCTACGAGTATCTGGGATGCCATGTCGACGATGGCCGAGACGGCGCGCATTTCGCCGTATGGGCGCCGAATGCCTCCGAGGTCTCGGTGATCGGCGACTGGAACGACTGGGGCGCCGGCGTCGATCGCCTGCAGTCGCGTGCCGACGGCTCCGGCATCTGGGAAGGCGAGGTGCGCGCGGCGAACGTCGGCCATGCCTACAAGTATCGGATCGTCTCGCGCGACGGCCGGCCGGTTCCGGACAAGGCCGACCCGTTCGCGTTCTTCTGCGAAACGCCACCGCAAACGGCCTCACGGATTCATCGCCTCGACTACGAATGGGGCGACGACGACTGGATGCAGGCGCGGCGCGAGCGCAATGCACTCGAAGCGCCGATCTCGATCTACGAATTGCACGTGGGCTCCTGGCGGCGGGCCGACGACGGTGGTTTCCTCGGCTACCGGGCGCTGGCCGACGCGCTGGTGCCCTACCTGCACGAAACCGGTTTCACGCACGTGGAGCTGATGCCGGTGACCGAGCACCCGTTCTACGGCTCCTGGGGCTACCAGACGACCGGCTATTTCGCGCCGAGTTCGCGCTACGGCTCGCCGCAGGACTTCATGTATCTGGTCGACCGGCTGCACCGCGCCGGCATCGGCGTGATCCTCGACTGGGTGCCCTCGCACTTTCCCGACGATCCGCACGGGCTCGGCCGCTTCGACGGCAGCTTCCTCTACGAGCACGCCGACCCGCGCCAGGGCTTTCACCCCGAGTGGCATTCGAGCATCTTCAACTACGGGCGGCACGAGGTCGCGGCCTTCCTGTTGTCGTCGGCGCTGTTCTGGCTGGATCGCTATCACATCGACGGGCTGCGCGTCGATGCCGTCGCGTCGATGCTCTACCTCGATTACGCGCGCAAGCCCGGCGAATGGATTCCGAACCGGCATGGCGGTCACGAGAACCTCGAGGCGGTCGCATTCCTGCGCATGCTCAACGAAGCCGTCTATCGCGAGCATCCCGATGCGATGACGATCGCCGAAGAGTCGACGGCCTGGCCGATGGTGTCGCGTCCGACCTGGCTCGGCGGGCTCGGTTTCGGAATGAAATGGAACATGGGCTGGATGCACGACACGCTCGCCTATCTGCGCGAGGAGCCCGTGCATCGCAGCCACCATCAGGGGCAGCTCACCTTTTCGCTGTGGTACGCGTTCACCGAGAACTTCGTGCTGGCGCTGTCGCACGACGAGGTCGTCCACGGCAAGGGCTCGCTGCTCGCCAAGATGCCCGGCGACGACTGGCAGAAGTTCGCGAACCTGCGTGCGCTGTACGGCTACATGTGGGGGCATCCGGGCAAGAAGCTGCTGTTCATGGGCTCCGAGTTCGGCCAGCGCGCCGAATGGGCGCACGAAGGCCAGCTCGACTGGCCGGTCGCCTCCGAAGGCGCGCACGGCGGGCTGCGACGCTGGGTCGCCGACCTGAATCGTGCGTACCGGCAGGAGCCGGCGCTGCACAAGCTGGACTTCGTCGAATCCGGCTTCCAGTGGGTCGACTGCAGCGACGCGCAGCACAGCGTGATCGCGTTCCTGCGCAAGCCGCCCGACGGCGGGCCGGCGCTGCTCGTGGTCTGCAACTTCACGCCGGTGCCACGCGCCAACTATGCGCTCGGCGTGCCGGTCGCCGGCCGCTGGACCGAGATGCTGAACAGCGACGCGAAGCTCTACGGCGGAGCCGGCTGGGGCAATTTCGGTGGCGTCGACGCGGTGCCGATCCCGATGCACGGCCTGCCGCAGTCGCTGACGCTGACCCTGCCGCCGCTGGCGACAGTGATCTTCAAGGAGCCCGACAATGGCTGAGCAGCGCTCACGCTCGACGCGCAAGCGCGGTGCCGGCGCGGCCGCTTCGGTGGGCGAAGGCGCTGAGCCGACCGGCACCGCCGCTGTGTCGGACCCCGGCGAGATGGGTCCGAAGCGCGCGGTCATCGACCGCGTGATGCCGTCGGTCGATGGCGGACGCTTCGCCGTCAAGCGGGTCGTCGGCGAGCCGCTGATCGTCGAGGCCGACTGCTTCACCGACGGACACGACGCAATCCGGGTGAT
>CALLYQ010000316.1 GCA_937858875.1 uncultured Lautropia sp.
GCAGCAGCACCACTTCACGCTGCTGCGGCGTCAGCACTTCGAGCGCGGCCAGCAACTGCTCGCGCACGTACTGCAGCGTATCGCCGACCTGCCCCATCGTGCTGTCGGCCTGCGCGAGCAGCCCGCGCGCGAAGTCCATCATCCGCCGCTCGGTCTGCATCCTCGCGAGTTGCGAGCGCGTACGTTCGGCCTGCGCACTGGCCAGCGGATCGTCACTGGGCGAATTGATCCGCTTGCCGGTAGACAGTTGCTCGTGGGCGCGGGTCACTGCGGCACGCCGCTCGTTCATCGCGTCGACGCTGCGATCCAGCGCGTAAAGAGTCGGGATCCGGGTCATTGCGGCGTCTCTTGGTCTCGGGCTCGGCGGCTTCGGGCTCGACGCGCTCAGCGCGCGGTGGCGCCAAGCAGCGCATCGAACATCGACTGCGCGGCCTGGATCACCCGGGCCGCGGCCTGGTACATCTGCTGGTACTGCATCAGGCGTGCCGCCTCCTCGTCCAGGTTGACGCCCGAGTGGCTGGCGTGCGCCGCCTGTGCGTCGCCGAGCAGGCGCTGGGAGACGGCTTCGGTGGCCAACGCCGACTCGGCGCGCGTGCCTGCGTCGACGAGCAGCGCTGCGAACGCGTCGCTGAAGGTCTCGCCGCCCACGATCCCACCTTCGGCCAGCGCCAGCATCGCCCGCGCGTTCCGGTTGTCGGCCGACGGATTCGCGACCGCCACGATATCGACCGTGTCGCCGCTTGCTGGCGTGCCCTGCACGGCGATCGACCAGCCGGCGTATTCGATCGGCTGGCCCGGCGTCCAGGCGATCGTGCCGGCCGATACCGGCGGCACGCCCCGGATCACGTCGAAGCCGCTGCCGTTGTAGCGGAGCGTGGCCGGGGTGTCCCGATCAGGGTCGCCCGGATCGACGAGCGCGAAACCACGGACCGTCAGATCGCCGGCGTTGGCCGCGCCCATCTCGGCCGTCATCGCCACGCCGGTCGCCAGTCGTGCACCCGAGCTCAGAATGCCCGACAGGCCTGCCGCCAATACGCTGGCGCTGCGCACGACGAAGCTGTCGCCGGCGAGCGGCGTGCCGGTTGCGGTGCCACTGCCGCTGCCATCCGGAAACTCGAACTCGAGGCCGTCGACATGCAGCGGAACGCTCGTATCGTCGTGCTGCCAGGACATGCCGTCTGACAGCCGGGTCACCGTGTACCGACCACCGCCGGCAGCATTGTCGTAGCGGATCGCGTAGTCGCTCGCCGCGACCTTCGTGCCGTCCACGACGCGCACGTCGATCTTCGCGTTCCCGCCGTTGTTCGACGACGCGAGCACTTCGGGGACACCTAGCGAAAACATCGGCTGGCCGCGCTCCCCGGCGGCGTCGAGGCCCGCCGACTGCTGCGCGTTGTACGCGCCGGCCAGCCCGGCTGCCAGCTGCCCCAGGCGCGTGCGTGCCGACTGCAGGTCGCCGTCGCGAAACTGCAGCAAGCCGGCGATCGAGCCGCCACCCAGCGAAGCAGCGCCCAGCGGCAGCCGCGTGGTGCCCATCTCGAGCACGACGCGCTGTCGCGCCGAATCGGCCGGATCCGGCTCGGCGACGAGCTTCGCGGCGCGGTTGCCGACGACGAGCCCTTCCCCGCCGGCGGCAAACACGGTGACCGTGCCGTCCGCCTGCGTGTAGGCGCTCGTCTTCAGATAGCCGTTGAGCTCGAGCAGCATCGCGTCTCGCTCGTCGAGCAGGTCGTTCGGGGCATGGCTGCCGCCGGCCTGCGCGATCCGATCGTTCAGCCGCGCGATCCCGTCGAGCAGCAGGTTCGCCGAAGCCGCCGACTGGGCAATCCGCTGCTCGGTCTCCTGGCCCAGTTGCCGGAGCTCGCCGTCGAGCGCGCGCAAGCGCTGGGCCAGCGCGTCGGCACGTGTCAGCACGGCCTGGCGCGCACTCGGGTCGAAGGGCCGATTGACCACGTCCGCCATCGCGGAGCCGAGTTCGTCGAAAGCCACGCCAAGGCCGTTGTCGGTATCGGCGAGCAGCCGGTCGATCCGGCCGAGCATCTCGGCGCGCTTGCCGGCAGCCGCGGCAGCTGCCGTCTGCGACGACAGTTCCGTGGTCAGGAACTGGTCGTAACGACGCTGCACGGTGACCAGGTCCACCCCCGATCCGAGGAAACCGCCGCCCGTGTAGTGTCCGCCGGCCGTCGCGAAGATCGCCTCCTGCCGGCTGTAGCCCGGCGTGTTCGCGTTGGCGATGTTGTGGCCAGTGGTCTGCAACTGGGCGTAGGCGGCCATCAGCGCGCTCTGGCCGATTCCGATCAAGCCTGCCATTGGGCCTCTCCGCACGAGTCCTTGCCGTACAAGATCTCAGCCTCTCAAGTGACGAGACGCTGAAGCAGCAGCGTCTGGTTGATCGTGTTCTCGAGCTTGCTGCCGTAGCGCGGGTCGGTCGCATAGCCGGCACGCTGCATGCCTTGCGCAAAGCCCTCGACCGATTGGCCCGCACGCAGCACCGCGCCGTAGCGCGGACTGTCCGCCATCAGCGTTGCCCAATCGCGGAAGGCGTCGGCATACGAATCGTAGGCACGGAAACGCTCGACCATCCGTCTGGGCTGGCCGTCGACGTATTCGGTTGTCGCGACGTCGACCGTCGCGCCCTTCCAGCCGCCGGTGGCCTTGATGCCGAACAGGTTGTGCGCGCTGCGCCCGTCGGCATGCCGGATCTCGTGCCGCCCCCAGCCGGATTCGAGTGCCGCCTGCCCGACGACGAAAGCCGCCGGCACGCCGGTGGCGCGCTGCGCGGCCAGCGCATGCGGCCACATCCGATCGACGAAGGCGGCCTGCGGTCCGTCGAGCCGGCGCGCGAGCGAGGCTTTCAGACGGGCGGAAGCTGCCGGATCCAGAGAAGGCGACGGCTGCGATGTCGGCGACGCTGGTCGGGATGCCGTCGACGGCGACCCATGAGCCGCCGAGCGCTGCTCGCGCGACCAAGCGAAGGCGGCCGGATGCCCGGGGTGTGGCCCGGCTTGCATCTGCCCATCGTTCGCCGGGGTTCGAGAAGCCGCGTCTTCAGCGGGCGCCATGTGTCGCGACAACTGCTTCGCGATCATGTCGGCCAGCCCGCCCGGGCGTCCGGCCATCGACTGGGACAGTTGCTGGTCCAGCATGCCCACGTAGGTATCGTGTCCGGGCCCCTGGAACATGCCGCTCTTCGGCATCGCGTCGCGCATGCTCTTCAGCAACTGCTGCATGAACAGCGCCTCGAACTGCCCGGCGGCCTTGCGCACCGCTGCCTGCGGATCGTGTGCGGCATCCCGGCGCAGCCCGTCGAGCGAGCGGGCGTCGAGCGCCAGACCCGCCGGAATGGACTGCGTCGTGCTCATCAGATGATCTCCAGTTCCGCCTTGAGACTGCCCGCCGCCTGGAGCGCCTGCAGGATCGCGATCAGATCCTGCGCGCTCGCCCCGATGCTGTTCAGAGCCTTGACGACGTCGGCCAGCCTGGCCGCGCCGTCGAGCATCATCAACGCGCCGCTCTCCTGGCGAATGGCGATATCCGCCTTTTCGGCAACAACCGTCGAACCTTGAGCGAAGGCGTTCGGCTGGCTGACCATCGGCGTCGACTGGACGGTGACCGACAGGTTGCCGTGCGCGACGGCGCTCGGCGCCAGCGTGACCGACTGGTTCATCACGACCGACCCGGTGCGCGCATTGACGATCACCCGAGCCTGGGGCCTGGCGAGCGTGACCTCGAGGTTCTCCAGTTCGGCCAGGAAGGGCACGCGCATCATGCTGTCGCCCGGCATCCGCACGCGGATCACCCGCGCGTCCAGCGGCTGCGCAACCGGTCCGCCGCCGAAGTTTCCGGGGAGCGCGCGCGCGTTGATTGCATCGGCGACCCGCTGCGCGGTCCCGAAATCGCTGTCTCTGAGCTCGATGTGGATGAAGTCCCCGGCGAGCGTCTGGTTCGGCACTGCGCGCTCGACGCTTGCACCGCCCGGTACGCGGCCTGCGCTCAGGTGGTTGATCTGCACCTTGCTGCCGGCTGCCGACGCACCCGCGCCGCCGACCACCAGGTTGCCCTGCGCCATCGCGTACACCTGCCCGTCGGCGCCACGCAGCGGCGTCAGCAACAAGGTGCCGCCGCGCAGGCTCTTCGCGTTGCCCAGCGACGAGACGGTCACGTCGATCTGCTGCCCCGGCTGCGCATATGGCGGCAGCTGCGCGGTGACCATCACCGCCGCCGCATTACGCAACTGCGGCGTAACCCCCGGCGGCAGCTGGATGCCGAGCTGCGACAGCATCGACTGCAGGCTCTGCACGGTGAACGGCGCCTGCGTCGTCTGGTCGCCGCTGCCGTCGAGGCCGACGACCAGGCCGTAGCCGATCAGCTGGTTTGAGCGAACGCCCTGGATCGACGCCAGCTCCTTGATCCGGTCAGCCATGGCCGGAGCTGCGAGCATGACCGCGAGCGCGCAGGCCAGCAGCGCTTTGCCGGCGGTGCGAATCAGCGCACACAGTCGGCGCCGGGGGCCTGCAATGATGGATTCGGTTTCGGGCATATGGGAGTCGGTACGTTCCACGGCTCAGATCGGCAGAAAGCTCAGGAAGAAACGCGACAGCCACCCGAGCGTCTGCGCCCGGTCGACGTCGCCCCGCCCGCGCACCTCGAGCCGCGCATCGCCGACCTGCGTCGAACTGACCAGATTGCCCGGCAGCACGGTCGCCGGGTTCACGACGCCGGAAAAGCGCAGCACTTCGACCTGCTGGTTGATGCCGACCTGCTTCTCGCCGGAGACAACGAGGTTGCCGTTCGGCAGCACCTCGACGACCGTCACCGTGATCGATCCGGAGAACGCATTGTCGGCACCGGTCGCGCCCTTGCCTTCGAAGCTGGTCGACGAACTGCCCGCTGCGCCCAGGCGCGGGAACAGCCGTGACTCCGGCTTGATGAACGGTAGTTGCGCGATCGAGGCTTCGACGCTGCCGCTGCGGTCCATCGTGCTGTTCGCGCTGCTGCGCGCCGAGGTCTTCTCCTGAATCTGGATCGTGATCAGGTCGCCGACCAGTCGGGCGCGACGATCCTCGAACAGGCCGCGAAAGCTCGACGGATCGAAGATCGCGCCGTTGGCGACCGGCGTTCGGGCCGCAGCCTGCGCGGCGGTGCTGGCGATCGTGGGTTGGGGTCGCACCGTGGTCGGCTCGAGCACGGTCACCTTCGGCGTGCTCATGCACCCGGCAAGCAAGGCGGCAGCAGCGAGCGCGGCCAGCGGCGCGCAGCGGGCGAGCGACGAGCGAACCGGCCCGTACAGGCGAGCCCGGAAAAGGACGGCCATACGAGCGAGCCTCATAGCTGCGACAGCCGGGCCAGCATCTGGTCGGAGGTCTGGATTGCCTTCGAGTTGATCTCGTAGGCGCGCTGCGTCTGGATCATCGCGACCAGTTCCTCGACCACATTGACGTTCGAGGTCTCGACGTAGCCCTGGTTCAGAAGCCCTGCCCCGTTGCTTCCCGGCATCCCGATCGTCGGCGCGCCCGAGGCGGCCGTCTCGGCGAACAGGTTCTGGCCGAGCGGATCGAGGCCGGCCGGATTGATGAAGGTCGCGAGCTGCACCTGCCCGACCTGTACCGGGTTCGGCTGGCCGGCCTGCTGCATCGAAACGATGCCGTCGGCACCGACGGTCACGCTGGTCGCATTCGGCGGGATCACGATCGGCGGCGACATCGGCATCCCGTTCGAGGTCACGAGCTGGCCGGTCGAGTCGACCCGGAACGAGCCGTCACGCGTGTAGGCAACGTTGCCGTCGGGCAGCTGGATGCTGAAGAAACCGTTGCCGTTGACCGCCATGTCGAAGGTGTTGCCGGTCTGCTGCAGGTTGCCCTGCGTGAACAGGCGCGCAGTGGCGACCGGCCGCACGCCGGTGCCGAGCTGCAAACCGGTCGGCAACTGGTTCTGTTGCGTTTCCTGTCCGCCGGCCTGGCGCATGTTCTGGTACAGCAGGTCCTCGAACACCGCGTGCGAGCGCTTGTAGCCGTTGGTGGCGACGTTGGCCAGGTTGTGCGAGATCGTGTCGAGCTGCATCTGCTGGGCGTCGAGCCCGGTCTTGGCGATCCACAGCGAACGAATCATTGCGTCTTCCCCTTGTTGCGCCGACGCGCTCCGCACCCGGGCGGAACCGTGGCGCTCATCCGTTGATCGACAGCAGTTGTGCGGCTTTCTGCTCGTTGCCTTCGGCGGTCTGCAGCATCCGCATCTGCAGGTCGAACTGGCGCGCCAGCGCGATCATCCCGACCATCGCCTCGACGACGTTGACGTTGCTGCCTTCGAGGGTCCCGTCGGCGAGCCGGACCGCCTCATCGGCCGGCACGGGCTCGCCGGCGGCGGCACGCATCAGGCCGTCGGTGCCCTTGCGCAACTCCGCCGGCGGCGGATTGACGAGCTTGATGCGGCCGATCTCGAACGGCGGCTGCTTCTCCAGCGTGGCGCTGACCGTGCCGTCCGAACCGATCGAGACGCGCGCATTCGGCGGCACCGTCAGCGGACCGCCGCCGTCGCCGAGCACCGGCTGGCCACGACGCGTCTGCAGCGTGCCGTCGGCTCCGATCTCGAAGGCGCCGTCTCTGGTGTACGCCTCCGCGCCGTCGGTCGCCTGCACGGCGATCCAGCCGTCGCCGCGCACCGCGACGTCGAGCGCATGGCCGGTCTGGCGCAGCGGACCGCTCTGCGCGTCGAAACCGGCGCTCGATTCGAGCGCCCAGACGCGCGTCGTGGCCGTGCCCTCCTGCCGCGCCGGCACCGCGCGATACGCCATCAGGTCGGCACGAAAGCCGTTGGTTTCCGCGTTCGCCAGGTTGTGGCTGAGCGCGTCCTGGCGCTGCGTGAGCGCCTTGGCGCCGCTCATCGCGAGGTAGATCATCCGGTCCATCGTCGGTCGCTCGCTTGCGTCAACGCAGGTTGACGATCGTCTGCATGACCTGGTCCTGCGTACGGATTGTCTGCGCGTTGGCCTGGTAGACGCGCTGCGCGGTGATCATGTTGACCAGCTCGGCGGTCAGGTCGACGTTCGATTGCTCGAGCGCGCCGGACTGGATCGCACCGAGCACGCCGGCGCCGGGCGCGCCGGCCATCGGCTCGCCCGATTCGGTCGTCTCGGCCCACTGGTTGCCGCCCAGCGGCTGCAACCCCTGCGGATTCGTGAAGTTGACCAGTGCAACGCGGCCCTGCGCGAGCGTCTGCCCGTTCGTATAGCGGGCGAGGATCGTGCCGTCGGACGCGACCGAGAACGCAGACAGCCGACCGGCCGCATAGCCGTCCTGCGTCAGTTCGGACACCGAAAACGACGAGCCGAACTGCGTCATGCCCGACAGGTCCAGCGGAACCGTCATCGTGCCGCCGGCCGAACTGCTCACCGGCACGTTGACCGAAAGCGGTCCCGGCGAACCGGAGAGTCGCCCATCGGCCCCGAAGGTATAGCTGCCGACTGCGCTGCCTGCTCCGAGATCGACGCCGTTCGACGTCGCGTGCACATCCCACTGGTTGTCCGCGACCTTGCGGAAATACAGGACGACCAAATGCTCTGCGCCCTGCGTCGCGCCCTGGTAGCTGGTCCCGTCGGTCGGACTGAAGCTGCCCGGCAATGCCGCCGCACGCGCATCGAGGTTCACGGTGATCCGGCCGTTGCCGGTCGGCTTCGGCGCGACGTCGCCGGTCTGCAGGCGCAGCTCCGACGGCACGCCGGCATTGATCCGGCCGCTGGCATCGGCCGGATAGCCGGTCAGCCGGCCGCCCTGTGCGTTGACGATGAAGCCGTCCTTGTCGAGCTGGAACTGTCCGTTGCGCGTGTAGCTCAGCTCGCCGCCGTTCGACATCCGGAAGAATCCGCGGCCGTTGACCGCCAGGTCGAGCGCGCTGTTCGTGTTGCTGATGTCGCCCTGCGTGAACTGCTGTGCGATGTTGGCCACCGTCACGCCGATGCCGTTCGCGAAACTGCCGGCGCCGGACAGCGAGGTCGCGTAGATGTCGGCAAACTCGGCACGCGAGGCTTTTGCGCCCACGGTATTGGCATTGGCGACGTTGTTGCCGATCACGTCGAGGTTTCGGGAGGCGGCGTTCAATCCGCTCAGGCCCTGCTGGAAAGACATGCTGCGCTCCTTTCGTTTGTCCGGTCTTGCGTCGATGAGACTGTGGTTCAGAGGATCGCGCGGATTGCCGACGCCGGCTGGGCCGGCAGCTCGCCCAGCTGCACGCGCGCACCGGTCGGCGCCTGCGTCACGCCGCTGACGCGCGCCGGAACCAGCGGGTCGATCGTCAGCTCCGCACTGTCGTAGCCGACGGCATAGGCGCGCACGCGGTAATTGCCGTCGCGCACGGCCGCACCTTCGGCATCGGTACCGTCCCAGTCGAAGGTGTGCACGCCCGCTTCCATGTCGGCTGCTTCATGGACGTGCACGATCTGGCCGCTCGCGTCGACGAGCTCGATGCGCACTGCGCGCGCGGCCGCCGGTAGTTCGAAGCCGAGCCGTGCGGCCTTCGAGGAGGCCTGCTCGGGCATCGAGGGATCCGGATTGGCGACGCCCGCAGTGCCGGCCGACCACTCGAACTCGCTGCCCGCAACCAGCACCTGGCGCCCGAGCAGCCCGAGCGCCGCAACCGGCGAGACGTTCGACGAAGCCGCAGCCATCGTCGTCATCGACGCGTTCAACTGCTCGATGCCGCGCACGGTGTTGATCTGCGCGAGCTGGCTCGTCACCTGGGCGTTGTCGAGAGGGTTCAGCGGATCCTGGTTTCGCATCTGTGCGACCAGCAGCTTCAGGAAGCGGTCCTCGGTGCCTGCGGCGGTATCAGTGCCGTCGGAAGGACCGTTCGTCGAGGAAGCCGACGCGCGCGCAGCGGCTTCCGCCGCTGCCTGGCTGCCGCCGTTGGCCGAGGCCCAGTTGGTGATCGCAGTCAAGTCGTCACTCCGCTCACTGGCCGAGCTGCAGCGTCTTGGCCAGCAGCTGCTGCGTCGTGTTCATCACTTCGACGTTGTTCTGGTACGAACGCGAGGCCGAGATCATGTTGACCATCTCCTCGATCACGTTCACGTTGCTGTGCGTGACGTAGCCGTCGGCGTCGGCCATCGGGTGCGCGGGATCGTGCAGCCGCTTGCCCGGCGTCTGATCCTCGATCACGTCGGTCACGCGCACGCCGTGTCGTTCGCCGGCCGCAGCGAGCTGCGCCTGGAAAACGACCTGGCGCGCCTTGTAGGCCTCGCCGTCGGGGCCGGCGACGCTGTCGGCGTTCGCCAGGTTCGACGCGACGACGTTCAGCCGCTGGCTCTGCGCCGACACGGCGCTGCCGGAGATTCCGAAGATATCGATCAGGGACACCGTGCCTTGCCCTCCTGTTGCGATCGGGTCGAAGTGCGAAAGCGGCCTCAGTCGCCGCGGATCGCACTGAGCGTGTTGCGCACGCTGCCGTTGATGAAGCGCAGAGTGGCTTCGTAGCGCAGCGAGTTGTCGGCGAAGCTCGCGCGCTCGCGGTCCAGGTCCACCGTGTTGCCGTCGATCGACGGTTGCTCGGGCGTACGCCACAGCAGCCGGGTGTCGCCGCCCGCCTGCTGTGGCGTACGCAGCGACGTGCCGGCACTCGAACTGCTCAAGCTCAGCGTGCCCGCAGGCAGCAGGGTCGCCGACGAGCGCTGACCGGCCGACGGAGCCATCGCCAGCGTCCCGGCACCGAGGCCCGCCACCGCGCTGCGCAGCGCCTGCCCGAAGTCGAAGTCGCGTGCCTGGTAGTTCGGCGTGTCGGCGTTCGCGAGGTTCGAAGCCAGCACCTGCTGACGCTCGGAACGCAGCGTGAGCGCCTCGCCGTGAAACCGCAGGTTGGAAGTCAGTCTGTCGAGCATTCGATCGCAGTGCCTTTGCCGGATGCCGCCGATTATTCCGCCAGGCATTCCGATCCATGCGTCGAAAAGCGCTGCGTTTCCCCGCCATATCCGGACAAGCAGTCGCGGTGGCCGGCGCTACGCTCGGCATCATCGAAGCAAGGACCCTCGACGGGATACGCAGCATGCCCACGATCTCGCGCACCGGAACGACTCCGCGCAGAAGACTGCTTGCCCGGTTCCGCGCCGGCGCGGGCGCCCGGGCCGGCGCCCTGGCCGGCGCGCTCGTCCTCGGCGTCGCCATCGGCCCCCCGGCTCATGCCGCCGGTGCC
>CALLYQ010000317.1 GCA_937858875.1 uncultured Lautropia sp.
GACCGCCTTGTACCAGGGCATGCTGCCCCGGCTCGTCGAGCTCGGCTTGAAGCTGCCGGTCGACGGCGGTCTTTTGCCGAAGGTCGACGCGCGTCATTCGTCGAACCAGGTGGTCATCGTGCCGCCGCAACGCGTGCGCTATCTCGCCGACATCGCCGATTCGGTTCGCGAGTACAAGCGGTTCGCCCGGGCCCAGGCGCGCGTCGCCCGCCAGGTGCAGCACCTGCGCGAATCGGCGCGGATGCTGCTCGAGGACGACAGCGAACGCAGCGGCGCTCGCAAGACGGTCGAGGCGCTCGCCGAGAAGCGCGCCGTCGAGCTCGAGGCAACGTCGAAGAAGCTGCTCGCGATGTGGCCGGACATGCAGAAGGCCTACGAAGGCGACGAATACGTCGTGAAGATCCGCGGCAAGGAGATCCGCACCAGCCTCGTCCACACCAGCCTGTCGGGCAACAAGATCCGCAAGGTGGCACTGCCGACCTGGGAAGACGAAGGCGAGATCCTGAAGTGGCTGCTGCTTGAGAACGTACCCGGTTCGTTCCCGTACACGGCCGGTGTCTTCGCGTTCAAGCGCGAAGGCGAAGATCCGACGCGGATGTTTGCCGGAGAAGGCGATCCGTTTCGCACGAATCGGCGCTTCAAGCTGCTTTCCGAGGGCATGCCGGCCAAGCGGCTGTCCACCGCATTCGATTCGGTCACGCTGTACGGCAACGATCCCGATCTTCGCCCCGACATCTACGGCAAGGTCGGCAATTCGGGCGTGAGCATCGCCACGCTCGACGACATGAAGGTGCTGTACTCGGGCTTCGACCTGTGCGACCCGGCGACCAGCGTGTCGATGACGATCAACGGCCCGGCGCCGACGATCCTCGCGATGTTCATGAACACCGCGATCGACCAGCAGGTCGAGAAGTTCGAGAACGAGAACGGCCGCCAGCCGACCGACGACGAATACCGGAAGATCCGCGAGTGGACGCTGTCGACGGTGCGCGGCACCGTGCAGGCCGACATCCTGAAGGAAGACCAGGGCCAGAACACCTGCATCTTCTCGACCGAGTTCAGCCTGAAGGTGATGGGCGACATCGCCGAGTATTTCGTGCACCACGACGTGCGCAATTTCTATTCGGTGAGCATCAGCGGCTATCACATCGCCGAGGCCGGCGCGAACCCGATCAGCCAGCTCGCATTCACGCTGTCGAACGGTTTCACCTTCGTCGAGGCTTACCTGGCGCGCGGCATGCACATCGACGATTTCGCGCCGAACCTGAGCTTCTTCTTCTCCAACGGCATGGATCCGGAGTACACGGTGATGGGCCGCGTCGCGCGCCGGATCTGGGCCGTGGCGATGAAGGAGCGTTACGGTGCCAACGAGCGCAGCCAGAAGCTCAAGTATCACTGCCAGACCAGCGGGCGCAGCCTGCACGCGCAGGAAATCGACTTCAACGACATCCGCACGACGCTGCAGGCGCTGATCGCCACTTACGACAACGCGAACAGCCTGCACACGAACGCCTACGATGAGGCGATCACGACGCCGACCGAGGACAGCGTGCGTCGCGCGATGGCGATCCAGCTGATCATCAACCGCGAATGGGGGCTGGCGAAGAACGAGAACCCGAACCAGGGCTCGTTCATCATCGACGAACTGACCGAGCTGGTCGAGGAAGCGGTGCTCGCCGAGTTCGAGCGTATCGCCGAGCGCGGCGGCGTGCTCGGTGCAATGGAGACCGGCTATCAGCGCGGCCGCATCCAGGACGAAAGCCTGCACTACGAGATGCTGAAGCACACTGGCGAATATCCGATCATCGGCGTCAACACGTTCAGGAATCCGCACGGTGACAGCACGCCCGAAACGCTGGAGCTTGCGCGCTCGACGGAGGAAGAGAAGCAGAGCCAGCTGAAGCGGCTTGCCGACTTCCATGCGCGCAACGCGGCCGAGGCGCCGGCGATGCTGCAGCGCCTGAGGCAGGCGGTGATCGACAACGGCAACGTGTTCGAGGTGCTGATCGATGCGGTTCGCGTATGCAGCCTCGGTCAGATCACGAATGCGCTGTTCGAAGTGGGCGGACAGTATCGGCGCAGCATGTAGCCAGCGGCGTCGATCGTCCGCGGCACGAGCGAAACTTCGACACGGCCGGAGACGAGCGGAGGTGGCTTCGTGACGGCTTTCTGGGCCATCGGCATCGGACTTTCGATCTCGATGCTGGCCGGGGTCATCTGGTGGATCGTCAGCAACTGGCGCGACGGCGATCGCTGACGCGGCGCCGCGGTGCGGCGGTACAGCATCGTGGGCGCAGCGCGGCGCTCAGCGCAGCCGCCTGAACCTCAGGACGCCCGCGCCGTCCGGCAGTTCCAGATACAACTCGCCGCCGTCGCCGATCAGCCAGGCCGAGCTGCGGGGCAACTCCGTCGCGAAGCGCTCGGACAGCGACCCCGGCGGGCAAGGCGCTCCGCCGAGTTCGATCGGGCCGATCGCGATGCCTTGCTCGCCGGTGGCCGACCATCTGCCGGTACCGCGCCTGCAGTCGGCGGTCAGTTCGACGCGGCCGGTCGGCAGCAAGCGGATCGTGTACCTGTCCGACGCATAGACGTCCATCTCCTCGGCCGGGCTCAACAGCCCGGTCCATTGCCAGATGGGACCCACGATCTCGTCGGTCGATGATGCCGGCGACGGCGACGGCGACGGCGACGGCGACGACGACGGCGTCGACTGTGGCTGGGCGGCCGGCGCAGCGGTCGGCGGCGCGGGGACGCCTGCCTGTTGCGCGGGCGCTGGAGCGGCCGCTCGGAACGGCAGGCGCGCGCAGGCACCCAGCATCCCGGTGATGAAGATCACGACGAGCGCGGTGGCGATAGGCCGGCGCATCTGCGATCCGTGCACAGGACTCATAGCCAGATCTCGTCCGACGCGAGCGAGACCTGAGGCAACTCGGCGACCGAGATCGTGAACGGCGCATCGAACGACTCGACCGAGGCGTAACGACCCTCGGACGCGAGCGGATCGCGATGCCGATGCAAGCGGCGCGCGCCGACTTCGATGACCCAGTACTCGTGCACGCCGGGGCTTGCGTAGACGCGCGCTTTCGTGACGCGGTCGTAGCGCAGCGAGGAATCGGCCACCTCGACTGCGAGCAGAACGCTGCCTGCATCCGGGAGCGCGCTCGCGTAATCGTCGGGTCGCGGTTCGAGCAGCAGGAAGTCGGCTTGCGGCATCGACCATGGCGGCAGCCGAAGCGGGTTGGCGACCGAGACGATCGCGTCGTCGCCGGCACGGCGAACGAGCAGTCGGTTGAGCCGGATGGAGACCGATGCGTGACCGGTGCCGACCGGAGGCATGTCGATCAGGTCTCCTTCGATCAGTTCGACCCGGCTGTCTTCCGGAAGTACGCCGGCGGTGAACAGCCGCTCGTATTCGTCGATCGACAGCTTGTGGCGGGTGGGTTCGACGATGGCGCTCATCGGTTGATCCTCGAGGGCGTCATGGCTGGACGAAGGATCGACCAGTGTAGCGTCGCGCACAATCGGCCGGAAGGATGATGCGAAGAAGCGAGCCGGCGTCCGACCGATAGAATCCGGCCACCATGACTGCAAAAACGCTTCTCGCCCGCCGCCGCCTGCTCGGCGCGCTGTCCACCCTGCCGTTTGCCGGCGTGCTGCCGGCATGGGCGGCCGACGAGCCCTGGCCCTCGAAACCGATCCGCTGGGTCGTGCCCTACCCGGCCGGCGGGGGCAATGACTTCCTGGCTCGGCACGTCGCGCCGGGTCTCGGCGAACGCCTGGGAACCAAGGTCGTCGTCGACAACCGCCCTGGCGCGGCCGGCATCATCGGGACCGAGATCGCTTCGCGTGCGCCGCCCGACGGCTATACGGTCGTGTTCGGCGACAACGGCGCGATGGTGTTCAATACCGCGCTGTACAGCCGGCTGCCGTACTCGCCCAACGATTTCGAGCCGGTCGGTTTCATGGCGAACTTTCCGCTGATCCTCGTCGTGTCGCCCGACAGCGGCTTCACATCGGCGCGTCAGTTGATCGACGAGACGCGCCGGAATCCCGGCCGATTCAGCTACGGCTCGCCCGGCGCCGGAAGCCCGCACCACCTGGCGATGGAGTTGCTGAAGGACCGGGCAGGGCTCTACATCGTGCACGTCCCGTATCGGGGGACGGCAATGGCGATCCAGGACGTGATGGCCGACGTGATCCCGATGATGATCGTCGATACCGCCGGCGGGCTCGGGCAGATCCGCGCCGGCAAGGTTCGCGCGCTGGCCGTGTTGTCGAGGGACCGGATCCCTGCGCTTCCCGACGTGCCGACGATCGACGAGGCCGGCGTCGCCGACGTCGAGGTCAGCGCCTGGCTCGGCATGTACGTGCCGCGCGGCACGCCGGCCGGGATCGTCGATCGGCTCAATCGCGAGATGACGGCGGTGCTGGGCGAGCCCGAGGTGAAATCGGCGCTCGAAGAGTTCGGGCTGCAGCTTGCGCCCTCTTCGCCGCAGACATTGGCGTCCTTCGTCGAGCGCGAAACGGTGCGCTGGCACGAACTGATCCGCGAAAGGAACTTGCGGATCGACTGATCCGGCTTTCGAGGGCTTCAAAGCCAGCGCCGCACGCGTCTCGTGTAGTCGGCGAAGGCCTGACCGAACAGCCCGGACAGCACGCGTTCTTCGGGAGCGATCTGGAACCGGTTCATCCAGGCGACGAAGAGCACGCTCGTCGCGATCGCCAGCGCGTTCGAAAGCCAGAATCCCCAGGCGATCAGCATCGCCAGCATTCCCAGATACATCGGGTTGCGCGTGTAACGGTAGATCCCCGAGGTGACGAGCGTCGAACTGGCTTGTGGTCGCAGCGGGTTGATGGTGGTGCGGGCGCGGCGGAACGACACGAGACCGGCGAAGTCGATGAAGGCCCCGGCCAGTGCGAACAGCAGCGCGATCGTTCGATGAGCGGGCAGTTCGAAGCCGGCGCCGGGCACCAGCCGCGTGGCGCCCCACATCATCGCGGCGACCGCGAGGCCTGCGATCGGCGGTGGAAGCTTCAGCTCGAGCCAGCGCACGGTCACGCTCCGGACGGGGCCGGTGCGGGCCTCTGGTCCTCGAGGGCTTCGATGCGTGCCGGGCGGGGCAGGACCGTTTCGTCGCAGTTATCGCCCGGTCCGCTGCGGTCGATGACGAGAAAGTCGCTGGCCGCATCGAGGGCGATCAACGGGTGGTGCCAGACGCCGGGCGCGTAGTTGACGCCCTGCTCGCCGCTGGCCACGAAGGCCACGAGGTCTTCGGCGGCGGGCGGCGCCCCCGCCGGCGCGACCACGACGAGCCAGCGTCGGCCCGACAGCGGCATGAATGCCTGGCTGGCGAGCGGGTGACGCTCCATCGTCACGATCAGCAAAGGCAGTTCGCGCGGCTGGCTGCGGAAGATCGAGACGATCGTGCGCCCCTGCGGGCCGGGGTCGATGTTCGCGAGGGCGTGGTAGCGCTCGGCTGTCCCCTCGTTGATCACCAGTCGCTGCTCCGGATCTCCGGCCTGGATCGTTTCGCCGAAGGGCGCAAAGCCTTCGCGGGTCAGCGGGCGTACTTTCAGGAGGATCGATGGGAAACCCGCAGTCGCTTGCTCGGGATTGCTTGGCATGTCGTTTGCGAGGGGTATGGTCGAGAAGGTGGGCAGGATCGCCCGCCTGGACACTCGAATGCAACAGGAGGGTCTGATGGCAGCAAGCGATACACCGATGGGTTCGCCCCGGGCACTGATTTCGAGCGATCGGGTGCAAGGCACCGAGGTCTACGGAACGGCAGGCGAGCATATCGGAACGATCGAGAACCTCGTGATCGACAAGGTTTCCGGGCGCGTCGTCTACGCGATGATGAGCTTCGGAGGCTTTCTCGGTCTGGGCAAGCGCCTCTATCCGATTCCATGGGAGAAGCTGAGCTACGACATCGACGAAGGCGGATACTCGACCGATCTGACCGAGGAGCAGGTGAAGAACGCGCCTGACTACAGCCCCGACGCTACGGTCGACAGCGACGTCGATCAACGCCTTTACGACTACTACGATGTGCGCGGCTTCTGGGACGGTTCCGAAGTCGGACCGAACCGCCGCAAGACGAGGCTCTGATCTCTGATCCATCGGGCCGCGGCGCTGCGATCGGCGTGGCGGCCCGGCCCTGAACTCCTCGATCGGCCAGTCGGCAGACGCGGCGCGCCGCCGGAATGATCCCGGCTGGCGCGCCGTTTTCTCCCGAAGATTTCATGGCAATCTTCGGGCGATGAAGCCCAGCGTCACCGAACGACTTTCCAATCGGCTGGTTCTCGCCATCCTGCTGGGTGGCCTGCTGCTGCTCACCTACGCGGTGCTGCGGCCTTTCCTCGTGCCGGTGATCTGGGCATTGATCCTCGCCTTCGTCACCTGGCCGCTGCTGGTCCGGATCCGTCGGCTGTTGCGGGGGCGCAGAACGCTCGCCGCGCTGGCGATGACCGCCCTGCTGACGGCCGCCTTCGTGCTGCCGACGGTCTGGCTCGCGCTGCTGCTGAGAAGCGAGATGGCCAACGCCTATGCGGCCGTCGGTTCGCTGCTGACCCAGGGACCGTTCCAGCTGCCGCGATTCATCGCCGACATTCCGCTGCTCGGCAGCTGGTTGCAGGAAATGCTCGACACGATGACGAGCAGTCCGACGGCGATCCGCGGCCAGGTCTCGACCTGGGTCGAAACGCTGGCGACCGAGTCGCTCGCGGTGATCGGTGGCGTGGGCCGCAACGCGGCCAAGCTGGGCTTCGCGCTGATCACCGTTTTCTTCCTCTACCGCGACGGTGAACGGGTGCTGATCCAGGCGCAGCTGGTGCTGCACCGCTTCCTCGGCGAGCGCGTCGATCCTTACCTGTCGGCGGTGGGGAGCATGACCAATGCGGTGGTCTGGGGGCTGATCGCCACCGCGCTGGCGCAAGGCCTGGTGGCCGGTCTCGGCTACTGGTGGTTCGGGCTGGACGCGCCGGTGCTGCTGGGCGCGATCACCGCCGCAATCGCGCTGATCCCGTTCGGCACGCCGTTCGCCTGGGGCACGATCGGCGTCTGGCTGATTGCCAGCGGCGACGCCTGGAACGGTGTCGGCCTGCTGCTGTGGGGCACCCTCGTCGTGAGCTGGGTCGACAACCTGGTGCGACCGCTGGTGATCAGCAACGCCACGCAGATCCCGTTCCTGCTGGTGATGTTCGGCGTGCTGGGCGGTCTTGCCGCTTTCGGGCTGGTGGGTCTGTTCGTCGGTCCGGTGATTCTCGCCGTGGTGATGGCGGTCTGGCGCGAGTGGCTCGAGGAGTCCGAGCTGCGGGTCAGGCCCGGGGCGACGCTGCCTCCTCCGAAGGCGGATTGAGCGCGAGCAGACGCGACGAGGCCTGCGTGGCCGCGGTCGCATCCGGCGCACTGATGCCGATCGACTGTGCCAGCACGCTGGGTCGCGTTGCGGGTTGCGGGAGCTGGATGCCGAGCGACCAGGCGATGGCCGTGGTTGTCAGCATCGCGCGGACGATCGGGCGGGCATTGCGGATGGTGCGCGCCGCGCGGGCATTCTTCATCGTTCGACCTCCTTGACGTCTGGGTCCGGACGGCGATGCTGCGTGGCGATTCTTAGGACTGGCTTAAGGCAGGCAGTTCGACGGTCGCGCGCAGGCCGCCGAGCGGCGATTCGCCCAGCATCACCTTGCCGCCGTGGCGCTCGGCCACCGCGCGCACGATCGCCAGTCCGAGGCCGCTGCCGGCGTCGTCGCCGGTGGCGCGGCCATAGAAGCGGTCGAACACGCGCTCGCGCTCCTCCGGCGAGATGCCGGGCCCGTCGTCGTCGACGAGCAGGCGCGCCACCGCGCCCGCGTCGGCGAAGCCGACCGACACGGCGATCCTGCGCCCGCCGGCGCCATGCCGGATCGCGTTGTCGAGCAGGTTGCGCACGAGACTGAGGAGCGCGCTGGCGTCGCCGCGCAGCACCAGCGTCTGCGGGCCGTCGACGGTGATCGTCGTGCCACGGGCTTCGGCGATCGGATGCAGTTCGGCGGCGGCCTCGCGTACGAGCTGGGCCAGGTCGACCTGCGCCGATGGCGATCCGTGCGCCGCCTGCGCGGTCTGCGCCTGCGGCTCGTTGCGCGCCAGCGTCAGAAGCTGGTCGACCAAGTGCGCCGAACGGTCGATGCCGGCGTGCAACTGCGCGAGCGCATCGGCACGCTGGGCGTCGTCGCGCGCGCGGCCGAGCAGCCCGGCCTGCAGCTTCAGCGCCGTGATCGGCGTGCGCAACTCGTGCGCAGCATCGGCGACGAACGCGCGTTGCGCGGCGAAGGCATGCTGCAGGCGCTCCAGCAGGCCGTTCAGCGAGCGCACCATCGGCTCGATCTCGCTGGGCAGCCGCTCGTCGGAGACCGGGTCGAGCCGCCTTTCGTCGCGGCGCCGCAGGTCGGAGGCCACACGGTCTACCGGTGCCAGCGAACGGCCGACGAGCCACCAGATCGCGATCGCGACCAGCGGGGCCAGCACCAGCAGCGGGGTCAGGCTGCGCATCGCAGCAGCGGCCGCGATCCGCTCGCGGACCTGGTAGGGCTGACCGACCTGGATGACGCGCCCGCGCGCCAGCGTGCTGAACACGCGCCAGCGTTCGCCGTCGGTGACGACGTCGGCGAAACCCAGCGTCGCGCGATCCGGCAGCCGGGCCCTGGACCGCGTCTGCGACAGGTAGACCTTCGAGCCGTCGGCATTCCAGATCTGCACGACGAAGTCGAACTGCTCGCGTTCCTCGTTCGGTACTGGCGGCGTCATCACGGCGCCCTGGTCGCGCAGCGACAGCGCCATTTGCTGCAGGTGATAGTCGAACAGCTGGTGACTTTCGCGCAGCACGTAGCGGTAGCTGACGACACCGGTCGCGATCTCGGCGGCAATGAACAGCGGCAGCAGCGACATCAGCAGTCGACCGCGAATCGATATCCCGGGCATCAGGCTTCGTCCGGTGCCGCCGCTTCTCGCGGAACGAAATAGCCGACGCCGCGAACGTTCTGGATCATGTCGTGGCCGAGCTTGCGCCGCAGGCCATGGATGTAGACCTCGACCGCGTTGCTCTCGACCGACTCGCTCCAGCCGTAGAGCCGGTCTTCGAGCTGCGCTCGCGACAGCACGACCCCGGGGCGCAGCAGCAGCGCCTCGAGAACCGCGTATTCGCGCGGCGACAGCGACACCGGCTGGCCGTTTCGGGTCACTTCGCGGGTGCCGGGTTCGAGCCGAACGCCGCGGTGTTCGAGAAACGCGCTGCCATGCCCTGCACTGCGGCGCAACAAGGCGCGCATGCGCGCTGCCAGTTCGTCGAGGTCGAAAGGCTTGACAAGGTAGTCGTCGGCGCCGGCGTCGAGCCCGGCGATCCGGTCCTCGACGGCGTCGCGCGCCGTGATCACCAGCACCGGCGTGGCGTCGCGGCGCGCGCGCAGCTCGCGAAGCAGGCTGATGCCGTCGCGGCCCGGCAGGCCCAGGTCGAGCAGCAGCAGGTCGAAGCTTCCGGCCAGCAGCGCGGCATCGGCCGATTCGGCGTCACGCACCCAATCCACGACGCAGCCGTCCTGGCGCAGCGCGGTCTGCACCGCGTGCCCGATCATCCGGTCGTCTTCGGTCAGCAGCACTCTCATCGAAGCAACTGTAGCGCGTCGTGTCCGAGCCTCGGCGTCCTACCGGTACGCGCCGCTCGCTGCGTGGCCGTCGAAAGCGTATCGAACGGATGTTCGCCTGCGGCCACTTGCGTGCAGAATGTCGCCCGAACCCATGCAGCATCGGGGATCAACGAGCCGACGTGCGGCCCTGCCGTCGGCCGATCGACACCGTCTCCGCCATGACCGCCATCGCACTCGAGCACGTCAGCAAGCATTGGGGGCCGACGAAGGCCGTCGACGACATCGGCTTCGTCGCCGCGCCGGGCAGCTTCGTCGTGCTGCTGGGTCCTTCCGGCTGCGGCAAATCGACGACGCTGCGGATGATCGCCGGCCTCGACCAGCCGAGCGCCGGCCGCATCCTGATCGGGGAGCGGGACGTGACGGCGCTGCCGCCGGCCAAACGGCGGATCTCGATGGTGTTCCAGTCCTATGCGCTGTTCCCGCACCTGAGCGTGCGCGAGAACATCCTGTTCGGGTTGCGGGTGCGCAAGGAGCCGCGCCAGGACCACGAACGCCGGCTGG
>CALLYQ010000318.1 GCA_937858875.1 uncultured Lautropia sp.
GGACACCAGCGCGCCCCGCGCGCCGAGCTTGACGGCCACCAGCGAGGCGCCGCATTCGTGCGCGAGGTCGATCAGCCGATGCGGGTCGTCGATGCCGAACAGCAACCGGGACTCGTCGATCGACGGCAGGAACAGTTCGCATGCGGCGATCGTCGCTCGCGCGATTGCCGAGGCGCGCGCCGCCGGCCAGAGCCGGGGCCGGAAGTTGAGGTCGTAGCTGATCTTCACGCCGTGTCGGCGGGCATGCGCCACTGCCTCGAACACGGTGTCGCAGGCGCGCTCGCCGATCGCCTGCGAGATGCCTGAGACATGCAGCCAGCGCGCCTGCTCGATCCGCTGCGCGAAGGCTTCGGTGAAGCGCATCCGGCTGGCCGCCGAGCCGGCGCGACGGTAGCTGAACTCGTGCCCGTGGCTGCCGTGGCTGATGAAGTAGATGCCGGTCGGAGCGCTGTCGTCGAGCGTGACCGCCGAGCAGTCGACCCCTTCGCGCTGCCACAGATCGATCAGCATCCGTCCGAAGGGCTCGTCGCCGACGCTCGTGAGGTAAGCGGTGCGCGCACCGGCGCGCGCGGCCGCGATCGCGAAGTTCGACGTGTCGCCGCCGAAGTCCTGCTTGTACTGCCTGCCGCCGGGAAGCTGGCTGAACTCGATCAAGGGTTCGCCGAGCGCTACGATGTCGGTCATCTCGTGAGTCTTGTCCTGCGCTGTGCGCCGCCTATTGTGCCGTCATCCATGCCTGCGTCGAACGATGTATCGAACTGCCCGCTGATCCCGGTGATCGTGCTGCACGACGCCGACGATGCCGTGCCGCTGGCGCGTGCGCTGCTGGCCGGTGGCGTATCCGCGCTCGAGATCACGCTGCGCAGCGACGCCGGCCTCGAATCGATCCGGCGCGTGGCCGCCGAAGTGCCCGAAGCGCTGGTCGGCGCCGGCACCGTGACCCGGCCCGACGAACTACAGGCCATCAAAGCCGCCGGCGCGCGTTTCGCGTTTTCACCCGGCTGGTCGGTCGAGTTGTCGGATGCCGCCCGCCAGCAGGACATCGTCTTCCTGCCCGGCGTGATGACGCCGTCGGAAGTGATGGCCGCCGCGAACCGCGGCCACCGCGCGATGAAGCTGTTCCCGGCCGCGGTCGCAGGCGGCATCGCGATGCTGCGAGCGCTGGGCGGCCCATTCGCCGGGATCCGCTTCTGCCCGACCGGCGGGGTCGATGCGGAGAACTTCGGTCGATACCTGGCGCTGCCCAACGTTTTCGCGGTCGGCGGTTCGTGGCTCGTGCCGGAGGATGCGATCCGGGCGCGCGATTGGGAGCGGATTACGGCGCTGTCGGCGAAGGCGTCCGCCGAAGTGGCGGCGGTGCGCCAGGGTCGCAGCGCGTGAGCGGCCGGCGCTGGTTGATGCTCGCTGCTTCGGCGCACTTGGCCGGGCACCCAGCTTGTCATGCTCGACCGTATTGATCTCCTGGGTTAAATTACATCATATAGATCAATCGAGTTGGTGTGATGAGCAGAGCCACATCTCTTGCCTTGCAGGGTGACGTCCTCACCGTGCATCGCGATGAACACGAGAGCCGGTCGGAGACCGGCGAGGTCTTTGTGCTCGAGGTGGCCGACGAAGCGGCGTCCAGGGCCTTGTTGGCTTCATTCCCGTTGCTCGACCGCTTGCTTGCCGAAAAGGTCGTCGCAGTACGCGAGCGACGCATGGAAGAGATGGTCGATTTCATGACGGCCCATCTGTTCGCTCCCAGCGCCGTCGATCTCGCGATGGCACAGCGTCTTGCCGTTCGCCATGCCCGGATCCTCAACGAGTTCGGTTATGTCACCGCCGAGCGATTGGCTGACATCAACGGTTCGCAGGCGACCAATCGCGCCGCATTGGCCGACAATTGGCGCAAGCGGCGCCAGGTATTCGCTGTGCCACACCCCGACAAGGCGGCCCGTGAGCCCGACGTATATCCGGCTTTCCAATTCGAGAACGGCAAGCCGATCAAGACGGTGCAGCAGGTGTTGGAAGCATTCGATGGGCGCAAGTCGCCGTGGAAGTTGGCTCTCTGGTTCACTTCGAACAATGGCGCGTTGCCGGATAGCGCGCGCCCGGTCGATCTGTTGACTACGAACCCGCAGGCCGTCATCGAAGCGGCCCGCGGCGACGCAAGAGAGAGTTCGGCTTGAGTTGCCGCCCGCCGGCTCCCCTGCTCGATCCATTGTTCGACCGTTGGCCGGCCGGCAGGATCATCCACGTCATCCACGACACTGCATTCTCCCCGGAAAGCTTCAATCCTGGTGCCGACGAAGCCGGTCGGCCGCGCAAGCCAACCCGCTTCGCGCCGATCCGTAACGCCAGGGACGAGGTAGTGCCCTATGTGTACGGCGGCTCGACGCTGGACTGCGCGATTTTCGAGACCGTTTTCCATGAGGTGCCGATCGATGCACCAGACAAATACGTGGACCTCGACGCGTTCGCGTCACGCGGGCACGGCGAACTCGTGCCTGGTCGCGATCTCAATCTGGTAGGCCTTACGAGCGAAGGCTTGCACCGCCTGAAGGTGCCCAGGGAAGAACTGATCGCCAGCCCTTCGCGCGACTACACGGATACGGCGCGTTGGGCTCAGGCGCTGCACCGGCAGTTCCCCGGCGTGGACGGCTTGCTATGGATGTCGCGCCAGCGGGACCGGGACCATGCGTTGGTGCTGTTCGGAGATCGACTGGAAGGGGTATTGAGCGGCCGGCGCGTCGGTGGTCCGCTGGTTCGGAACTCTACGCTGCGAGAAGCCTTGTTGGCAGCGGCTCTGCGGGCTGGCATCGAGGCCAATTGATCGGCGGGGACGATGCGACTTCGCACGCGATAGCCGCTTCGCGCACGATAGTCGCTTCGCGCACGATAGTCAGGCGCCCGCTGGCTCGTCCGCCCACAAGCCCGGCGACGGCCCGCCCGGCGCGACCAGCCCGAAGTGGCGCCAGGCTGCGGCGCTGGCGATGCGCCCGCGCGGCGTGCGCTGCAGGAACCCCTGCTGGATCAGATAGGGCTCGAGCACGTCTTCGATCGTGTCGCGCTCCTCGCCGATCGCGGCGGCGAGGTTGTCCAGGCCGACCGGGCCGCCGCCGAAGCGCTGGATCACCGCCTCGAGCAGCTTGCGGTCCATCAGGTCGAAGCCGGCGGCGTCGACCTCGAGCATCGACAGAGCGGCGTCGGC
>CALLYQ010000319.1 GCA_937858875.1 uncultured Lautropia sp.
ATGCGAGCACTTCGGGCAGACGTTCAGGTTCGCGTCGAGGTCGGCCGAATACAGGACCGTGTCGCAGGAAGGGCACTTGACCCAGACGCCTTCGGGCACCCGCTTGCCGCCTGCGGAGTTCGTGCCGCCCTTGATGCGGGGCGGCAGCAGCTTGTCGAGCCATGACATGTCGATCTGCTCCGCTGGATCAGGCGTTCTGGGGCCGCGCCGCCGCTGCGAAGCGTGCGTCGAGCGCCTGGCGGATCGTGCCGAGAAAACGCCCGGCGCGAAGCGCGGACTCGGCCGGTTCGCCGTCTTCGAGTACCTGGATCATCTTCGTGCCGATGATCACGGCGTCGGCCGAGTCGGCGACCGCGCAAGCCGTGTCGGCGTCGCGGATGCCGAAGCCGACACCGATCGGCAGCGTGGTGCGCGCCTTGATCGCAGCGACGCGGCGCGCGACGTCGTCGCGGTCGAGGGTGCCGCCGGTGATGCCTTTCAGCGACACGTAATAGATGTAGCCGCTGGCCAGCGCCAGCACCTGCTCGATGCGCTCGTCGGTCGAGGTCGGCGCGAGCAGGAAGATCGGGTCAATGCCCCGAGCGCGCGCCAGTTCGACGAATTCGCTCGATTCCTCGGGCGGATAGTCGACGACGATCGTGCCGTCGATGCCGGCCGCAGCGGCCTCGTCGAGAAAGCGTTCGACGCCCATGCGCTCGATCGGATTGGCGTAGCCCATCAGCACGACCGGCGTCGTGTCGTCTTCACGGCGGAATTCCCGGACCCAGCCGAGTACGTCGCGCAGCCCGACGCGCTGCGCGAGCACGTGTTCGTTGGCGCGCTGGATCGCCGGGCCATCGGCCATCGGATCCGAGAACGGCACGCCGAGTTCGATCACGTCGGCACCGTTGCGCGCGAGTTCGCGCATGACCGAGAGCGCCTGGCCGCGCTCCGGGAAACCGGCGGTGACGTAGGGAATCAGCGCCTTGCGGCCATTGCCGGCCAGGCGCTCGAAGGTGTCGGAGATGCGTGACATCAGAGTTCGATTCCGGCGCGCTGCGCCACGGTATGCATGTCCTTGTCGCCGCGGCCGGACAGGTTCACGAGGATGAGCTTGTCCTTCGACAGCGTGGGCGCGGTCTTCACGGCCCAGGCAATCGCGTGCGCCGACTCGAGCGCCGGGATGATTCCCTCGATGCGGCAGCAGTCGTGGAAGGCCTTCAGCGTTTCTTCGTCGGAGATCGGCACGTATTCGGCACGCCCGCTGTCCTTGAGCCACGCGTGCTCGGGACCGACGCCCGGATAGTCGAGCCCGGCCGACACCGAATGCGTGTCGATGATCTGCCCGTCGTCGTCCTGCAGCAGATAGGTGCGATTGCCGTGCAGGACGCCGGGCGTACCGGCGGTCAGCGAGGCCGCATGGCGGCCGCTGGCGATCCCCTCGCCGGCCGCCTCGACCCCGACCAGCGTCACGCCGGGCACCTCGAGGTACGGATGAAAGATGCCGATCGCGTTCGAGCCGCCGCCGACGCAGGCGACCACGAAGTCGGGCTGGCGCCCGGCCATTTTCGGCATCTGCTGCTTGCATTCCTCGCCGATCACGGTCTGGAAGTCGCGAACCATCATCGGGTACGGATGCGGACCCGCGACGGTGCCGATGATGTAGAAGGTGTCGTCGACGTTCGTGACCCAGTCGCGCATGGCCTCGTTGAGCGCGTCCTTGAGCGTGCGCGAGCCCGACTCGACCGCGATGACCTCGGCGCCGAGCAGCTTCATCCGGTAGACGTTCTGCGCCTGCCGGGCCACGTCTTCGGCGCCCATGTAAACGACGCACTTCATTCCGTAGCGCGCCGCCACGGTGGCCGTGGCCACGCCGTGCTGGCCGGCGCCGGTCTCGGCGATCACGCGCGGCTTGCCCATTCGCCTGGCAAGCAGTGCCTGGCCGATCGTGTTGTTGACCTTGTGCGCGCCGGTGTGGTTCAGGTCTTCGCGCTTGAAGTAGATCTGCGCGCCGCCGAGCATCTGCGACCAGCGTTTCGCGTGGTAGATCGGGCTCGGACGGCCGACGAAGTGCTCGAGCTCGTCTTCGAACTCGGCAACGAACTCGGGATCCTGCCGATAGTGCTCGTAGGCCTCGCGCAGTTCGTCGAGCGCGTGCACCAGCGTCTCGGCGACGAAGCTGCCCCCGTAGGGTCCGAAGTGGCCGCGTGCATCGGGAAAATCGTAGGCGTTCATCGGGTCACTGCCTGTCATGCCTTTGAATCGGCGCGCAGCACTTCGGCCACGAAGCGCTCCATCCGTGCGGGATCCTTGCGGCGCGGGTCGTCGGACTGGATGCCGCTCGAGACGTCGACCATCGTCGGCTTTACCGCGGCAATCGCAGCGGCAACGTTGTCGGGATTCAGCCCGCCGGACAACACGATCGGCAGGGGCCGCCGCGACGGTATCCAGGACCAGTCGAAGCCCTTGCCGCTGCCGCCGTAGGCGGAGCTGAAGGAATCGAGGAGCAAGGCTTCGGCCTCGCCGTATCGAACGAACGATTCTAGCAAATCGCTGGCAGCACGCATCCGCACGGCCCGCCACCAGCGCCGCGACGGTCCGGCCGCAGCGCGACACAGTTCCGGCGATTCGTCGCCATGGAACTGGACGACGTCGAGTCCGACGCGCGATACGAGCTGCTCGACTTCGGCGGCCTGCGCGTCGACGAACAGACCGACCGGCGTCACCCAGGACGGTAGTGAGCGCCGCAATCGGGCGGCCACGTCGGCGTCGACGAAACGCGGGCTTTTCGGGTAGAAGACGAAGCCGACCGCGTCGACACCGAGTGCGGCGGCCTCGTGCAGGTCGCGCTCGTCGGTGAATCCGCAGAACTTGATCCGGGTACGCATCGGGGCAGTGTATGCCCGTCGTCAGCTCAGGGCGGCCAGCAGCGCCGGCACGCCGCCGTCCTCGGACCACGAGGGCACGCCGAAGCGCGGCTCGTACAGCGCGCCATCCAGATACAGGCCGTGCGGCTCGAAGGTCGGCGCGGCGAGGCGCCGATCACGCGAAGCGAGCACCCCGGCGAGCCAGGACACCGGTCTGCGCCCGTCGCCGACCATCAGCAGCGAGCCCATGATGTTGCGGATCATGTGGTGCAGGAAGGCATTGCCGACGAAGCCGATCAGCAACAGCGAGCCGTGCCGCCGGATCTCGATCGGCTCGAGATGGCGCACCGGCGAAGCCGCCTGGCATTCGGACGAGCGGAAGGCCGAGAAGTCGTGCTCGCCGGCCAGCAGAGCGGCCGCTTCGTGCATCCGCGTGTCGTCCAGCTCCCGGAACGTCCATCCGCTGCGGCCGGCCAGCAGCGGATGCCGGACCGGCGAACTGTGCAGCAGATAGCGATAGCGCCGCCGGCTCGCGCCGAAGCGCGCGTGGAAGTCGTCGGCCACCTGCGTGACCGTGCGTACGGCGATCGCTGCCGGCAGGTGGGCGTTGACGCCGCGCACCCAGGCCGAATCGGGACGTCGGGCGTCGCTGTCGAAGTGAACGACCTGGCGCAGCGCGTGCACGCCGGCATCGGTGCGGCCGGCGCAGATCGTGCTGACAGGATGGCCGGCGACCGTGGCGAGCGCGCGCTCGAGCTGGTCCTGCACGGCCTGGCCCGACGGCTGCGTCTGCCAGCCCGGCAGACCGCTGCCATCGTAGGCGAGCGTCAGCGCGAAGCGCGGCATGCCGGCCGCGGCCGACCGGCTGCTGCGCGCGCCGGTCTCATCCGATGCTGGCGAGCATCGCCTGCGCCTGGCGCTTCTGGTCGCCGTCGCCGCCGCGCACGACTTCCTCGAGCAGCTCGCGCGCACCGTCGCGGTCGCCGATCTCCTCGTAGGCAGAGGCCAGGTCCAGCTTGGTTGCCATCTCCTGCCAGGCGGGCGAACCGCCTTCGGCCGGCGGCAGGCCATCGAGCTCTGCCAGATCGAGCGCGCCGATCTCGTCGGCGATCGCAGCGATCTCGCCGTCGGGCTTCAGGTTCAGTTCATCGAGGTTCGGCAACTCGATCCGGAGGCTGCCGGGTTCGCCGAACGAAGGCGTGATCTCCTCGTCGCGAGCACCGGCATCGGCCAGCGCGAATTCGCCGCTTCGCTCGAACGACGAAGCCCCGAAGGTCTGGCCATCGACGAGCGGCTGTCCGAAGTCGGCGAAGTCGAGCGAGGGCAGCTCGAAGCGGTCGCCAATCGCGCGCTCGAGTTCGCTCTGTTCGT
>CALLYQ010000320.1 GCA_937858875.1 uncultured Lautropia sp.
CTGCGGCTTCCGATCCGGGCGCGCCTGGGCGGCGTCGAGCGCCCGATCGCGCAACTGCTGCCCTCCGTTACCCCGATGAACGAGCACGACGGATTCTTCTACGCGCTGCTGGAGAAGTGCAGGTGATCTTCCGGATCACCGTGGCGCTGGCCCTGGCGGCGGCGTTGCTGGGCGCGTCGCCGGTTCGCGCCGACGCCGGCCGCCCGGACGCCGGCCCCACTGTCTTCGAGGCGGGCTTTCGCGCGCCGCTGCTCGAGCTCTCGCCCGACGGCAGCGCCTGGGTGCTGTCGGTCGATTTCGACGTCCCGCTCACCCCGGCGCTGCAGGACGCCGTCGCGCGTGGCGTCCCGCTGTATTTCGCGGCCGACTTCGAGATGTGGCGGCCGCGATGGTGGTGGTGGGACGCCGAGGTCGCCGAGGAAACGCGCACCTGGCGGCTGGCCTATCATGCATTGACACGCAGTTACCGGCTGATTTCCGACGGCGTGATCGAGCCGTTCGAGACCCTCGACGAAGCCGTACGCGCGCTGTCCCGGGTCCGCGGTTGGCGCGTCGCGCCGGCCACGGCGCTGTCCGCCGGGATCGAATATGAGGCTCGCGTGCGCCTGCGCCTCGACAATTCCCAGTTGCCCAAGCCGTTCCAGGTCGGCAGCCTGACCAATCGCGAGTGGAATCCGCAGTCCGAATGGATGAACTTCACGTTCACGATGGCGACCGCGAAAAGCGCGCAGTAGGCCGGACACTGCGCTTCGCGCTGATCGGCTCGGTCGCGCTGGCCGTCGTGTTGCTCGTGCTGCTGGCCAGCGTCACCGCGAACTCGCGCCTGTTCGAGAGCCACTACCGGACCCTGCTGTGGCTGACCCTCGGCGTGGCCGCGGGCCTGTTCGTGCTGGTGCTCGAACTGCTGCGCCGGCTCGTGCAGCGCTATCGGCGAGGCCTGTTCGGCACACGGCTGATGGCGCGAATGGCGGCCTCGTTCACGCTGATGACCGTTGTGCCGGTCGCGTTGATCTACCTGGTGGCCGTGCAGTTCGTCGGCCGTTCGGTCGAATCCTGGTTCGCCGTGCCGGTCGAGCGCGCGCTGGAATCCGGCATCGCGCTCGGCCGCACCACGCTCGACGCGATGCTGGCCGACCTGTCGCAGAAGGCGCGGGCGATCAGCGCCGAGCTGGTCGAGTTGCCGCAGCAGGAATGGCCGGCCGTGCTCAACCGTCTCAGCGTGCAGATCGGCGTGCAGGACGCGCTGATCGTCTCCGGAACCGGGCGCCTGGTCGCCGCCAGCGGCACCCAGTTGCGGCTGATTCCCGATCCCCCGCCCAGCGAAGCGCTGCGCCGCGCGCGACAGGCGCGCGAATACTCGGCGGTCGAGCCCGGCGAAGACGGCTCGCCGGAGTCGCTGCTGTTTCGCGTGATCCTCGTGATCGGCGCCGAGCGCCCGCTCGCCGACGACAGCCGCTACCTGCAACTGACCCAGCCGGTGCCGCACGCGCTCGCCGCGAATGCCGAAGCCGTCGATCGGGGCCGGCGCGATTTCCAGGCACTGCAGTTGTCGCGTGAGGCGCTGCTGCAGTTGTACCGGGTCACGCTGACGCTGATCTTCCTGCTGACGGCCTTCGCCGCGGTCGCCGCGTCGTTCCTGCTGTCGGGCTGGCTGACCGGCCCGCTGTCGATGCTTGCCGCCGGCACCCGGGCCGTTGCCGAGGGCGACTTTCGGCCGGTCAAGGACTATGTCGGCCGCGACGAACTCGGCGTGCTGACCCAGTCGTTCAACGTGATGACGCGGCAGCTCGAAGACGCCCGCCTGCTGGTCGAACGGAACCAGCGCGAGCTGGAGCGCGCGAACGCGCGGCTCGAGAGCGTGCTGTCGAATCTCACCGGCGGCGTGCTCGTGCTCGATTCCGATTTCCGGCTGGTGCTGGCCAATGCCGGCGCGGAGCGCATCCTCGGCGTATCGATGGCCGGCCACCTCGGCAGCGCGATCGCCGAAGTCCCGCGGCTCGACGAACTGGCCGAGCAGATCCGCGCCGCCTTCGACGAGCAGGCGGCCGCCGGCGACGCGAGCTGGCAACGCCAGTTCGTGCTGCCGCGTCCGGCGAGCGCCGCCGCCAACGGACAGGCCGCGACCTTCTTTCCGATCGCACCCGGCGCCACGGGTGCCGGCGGCATCGACCAGACGATCCTCGCGCGCGGCTCGATCCTGCCCGAGAGCCGGGTCGGTTACGTCGTCGTATTCGACGACATCAGCGGCGTGATCTCGGCACAGCGCGCGGTCGCCTGGGCCGAGGTGGCACGCCGGCTCGCGCACGAGATCAAGAATCCGCTGACGCCGATCCAGCTCGCGGCCGAGCGCCTGCGCCACAAGCTCGCCGACCGGCTGCCGCCGGCCGACGCCGAGCTGCTCGCCAAGAGCTCGCAGACGATCGTCAACCAGGTTGCCGCACTCAAGCACATGGTCGACGAGTTCCGCGACTACGCGCGCTTGCCGGCCGCACGGTTCGAGCCGGTCGACCTGAATGCGCTGGTCGACGACGTGCTGCGCCTGTACCCGTCGGGTGACGGGCGTGCGGCGATCACCGCGCGCCTGGCGCCCGACCTTCCGAAGATCCTCGGCGATCCGACCCAGTTGCGGCAGGTGGTCCACAATCTGGTCAAGAACGCGCAGGAGGCGACCGAGAAGATCGCCGGCGCGCAGATCGAGATCCTCACCGAGCGCATCGAGCGTGCCGACGGCGGCATCGCGGTGCGCGCGAGCATTGCGGACAATGGCGGTGGTTTCCCGGAAGCGGCGCTGGCACGGGTCTTCGAACCCTACGTGACCAGCAAGGCGCGCGGCACCGGCCTGGGGCTCGCGATCGTTCGAAAGATCATCGACGAGCACGGTGCGCGCATCGAGGTCGGCAACCTGCATGATGCGCAGGGTGAGCCGGTGGGCGCGCGCATTGTCGTGCTATTTACGAAGCTGGCCAAAAGCGGCGAGAATCGCCGATTGGCCGAGGCGCAACACGATTGAGACTGGCGATCCAGCGGCATGGCTGAAATTCTCGTAGTGGATGACGAAATCGGCATCCGGGAGCTGCTCTCCGAAATCCTCGGCGACGAAGGTCATTCGGTTCTCACCGCCGAAAACGCGCGCCGGGCGCGCGAACTGCGCGACGAGAACCAGATCGACCTGGTGCTGCTCGACATCTGGATGCCCGATACCGACGGCGTCACGCTGCTCAAGGAATGGGCGGTCTCCGGCAAGCTGACGATGCCGGTGATCATGATGTCGGGCCACGCCACGATCGATACCGCGGTCGAGGCCACGCGCATCGGCGCGCTCGATTTCCTCGAAAAGCCGATCACGATGCAGAAGCTGCTGCGCGCGGTCGAAACCGGACTGCAGCGTGCCCGCGCCACCGCGCCCGCCGCCGCGGCCCCGGCAACGGGTCGTGACGGCGCGGCGTCGGCGCCCACCGTCACGGCCTGGATGCCGGTTTCGGCGCCCGGGCAGCCGCCGGCGGGCTCGGCGCCGGCCGAGAGCCTGGCCACGGGCGCGCCGGCCAACGGCGAACCGGCCGCCGGTTTCGGCGCTGCCGGCAGGGGCGTGCCGGCGCAATCGCTGGCCGCGTCGATCACGCTGCGCGAGCTGCCGCTCGACATGCCCTTGCGCGAGGCACGCGATGCCTTCGAGCGCGCCTACTTCGAACATCATCTCGCGCGCGAGAACGGCAGCATGACCCGCGTTGCCGAACGCACCGGGCTGGAGCGCACGCACCTGTACCGCAAGCTCAAGCAACTGGGCATCGACCTGTCGCGCGGCGCCTGGCGCAAACAGGGCGGCGGCTGAGCCCGGCTTGCCTCGCAGGCTCTGAGGCCGCGCCGCCTTGAAGATCATCATCCTCGGCGCCGGCCGTGTCGGCGCTTCGGTGGCCGCCAGCCTCGTCTCCGAGCGCAACGACATCACGGTCGTCGACATCGACGTCACGCAGCTGAAGGCGCTTCAGGACCGGCTCGACCTGCGTACCGTGGCCGGCAACGGCACGCATCCGCCGGTGCTCGAACAGGCCGGGATCGACGATGCCGACATGCTGATCGCGACCGCGGCCCGCGACGAAACCAATCTCGTCGCCTGCCAGATTGCGGCGCGCCTGTACAACGTGCCCACGCGCATCGCACGCATCCGCGCGCCCGAGTTCCAGGCGCATCCGGAGATCACCGGCGAAGGCGGCTTCTACGTCGATCACCTGATCTGTCCCGAGCAGACGGTGACCGACTACGTGCGCAAGCTGATCGAGTTTCCCGAGGCGCTGCAGGTGCTCGAGTTCGCCGGCGGCCGGGCCAGCCTGATCGCCGTGCGCGCCTACGAGGGCGGCCAGCTGGTCTCGCGCCCGATCAGCGAGCTGCGCGCGCGGCACCCGGACATCGACCTGCGCGTGATCGCGATCTTTCGCAACGATCGGTCGATCCGGCCCGAAGGCGACACGACGATCGAACCGGGCGACGAGGTCTTCGTGCTCGCCGCCAGCGAACACATCCGCACCGCGCTGTCGGATCTGCGGCGCATGGACAAGCCGGTGCGCCGGGTGATGATCGCCGGTGGCGGCAACATCGGCCTGCGCCTGGCGCGCAGCCTGGGCGAGGACTACCAGGTGCGGCTCGTCGAGACGAACCGCGCGCGCTGCGACTACCTGGTCACGCAGGTTGCTGCGAGCACGCTGGTCCTGCAGGGCGACACCACCGACGAGAGCCTGCTGTCGGACGAGGGCATCGCCGAGATGGACCTGTTCGTGGCCGTCACCTCGGACGACGAGAACAACATCATGTCGTCGATGCTCGCCAAGCGGATGGGGGCGCGCCGCACGATCGCGCTGATCAACCGCCAGGCCTATGCCGACCTGGTCGAAGGCAACCGGATCGACGTCGCGATCGTGCCGGCGCAGACGACGATCGGGCAGCTATTGGCGCACGTGCGACGCGGCGACGTCGTAGCCGTGCATTCGCTGCGTCGCGGCGCGGCCGAAGCGCTCGAGGTGATCGCGCACGGCGACGCGAAGTCGTCGAAGGTCGTCGGCCGGCGCATCGAACAGGTTGACCTGCCGAGAGGCGCGACGATCGGCGCGATCGTGCGCCCCGCCGCCGAGAACGTCCTGCTGTCGGCGCGCCGCGCGGCGCGCGTGCAGGCGCCGGCCGAAGTGATCATCGCGCATCACGACATCCTGATCGAATCGGGCGACCACCTGATCATCTTTGTCGAAAACCGACGAATCATTCCAAAAATAGAAGCCCTGTTCCAGGTCAGTGTCGGTTTCTTTTGATAGTTGTAGACAGTTTTGACATCTTTACAGTAGTGTGACGCGGCCTTTCGCGTGCACTGGCGCGATGGGTCGCCGGCAAGGCAAGACCTGTTCCCGCGGTTCGACTTTCGAACCCATAAGCAACGATTCCGGGACTTCAGGTTCGTGCCGGCGCCATCGGTGTCCGCATTCTTGGAGGAGATGCAGTCATGGAAAGCCGTTTGGATTTCGGTTCCGAATCGATGCCCGCGACTCGCGGTGAATCGGCCGGAGGTTCGCCGTTGATCTATCCCGGACGACGCGGGTTCATGCGCGCCGTCGGTGGGGGCGCCGGCATGGTGGCCCTCGGTTCGCTGGCCGGTTGCGGCAGTTCGTCGAACGCCGCCACGCCGCTCGAGGAGATGCGCCACAATCTGACGCTCGACTCGGCCTTCTGGGCCGATGTCCGCAGCAAGTTCGTGTTCCCGCAATCCACTGCGCTGATGAACGTCGGCACCTCGGGGTCGATGCCGCAGCCGGTGCTCGACCGCTATCAGCAGGAGAACCTCGACGCGGCGATGCGCGCTTCGGGCGGCTACGGCAACCTGAGCGCCGAGCGGACCCTCGTTGCCGAGGGCCTGGGTGCGGACCCCGACGAACTGGTCTTCTCGTACAACACCTCCGACGGCATGTGCCAGTCGCTGCTCGGCCTCGACTGGCAAGCGGGCGACGTGGTCGTCACGACGAATCACGAACACGGCGGCGGCAATACGCCGCTGAACATTGCCGTCGACCGCTACGGTATCGTCGTGGATCGGGTCGCGCTGCCGACCGGCGAGACGCTGCCCGACGGCGTCACGCCGCACAACGCCGCCTGGTACTACCAGACGTTCTCCGATCGGGTGCGCCAGTTGCGCAGCGAAGGCAAGCGGGTGCGTGCGCTGATGTGGTCGTCGCCGACCTACCTGACCGGCACGATGCTGCCGATTCCGGAACTGATGCGCGTCTGCAAGGAAAACGAGCTGATCAGCATCGTCGACGGCGCGCACCTGCCCGGCATGATGGCCTACGACTACCGCGAGCTGGGCATGGACTTCATGGCGGCGGCGGGCCACAAGTGGCAGTGCGGGCCGGGGTCGACCGGCATCCTGTTCATCAGGAACAAGGTCCGGCCGTCGAACCCGTTGCCGCTGCCGCGCTACCACCCGGTCACGAGCAGCAGCTTCAACCCGGCACCGCCCGCCTGGCACGATCGCGCGACCGGGGCAACGGCCACCTACAACATCGGCAACGCGGTGCAGAGTCTGGGCAGCCTGAACGTGCCGATGTTCCGTGCGCTGACCGAAGCCTGTCAGATGTGGGACGGCATCGGAAGGGAGCGGATCCAGGACTACGTGCTCGGCCTGAGCCTGTACCTGAAGGAGAGGATCGTCGATAAGTGGGGCGTCGAGCGGCTCTATTCGCCGCGCGATCCTGACCTTCTGTCGGCGCTGACCTCGTTCAATCCCTTCAGGAACCACGACGACATCTACTCGTCCCAGAAGTCGGCCCAGTTCGTGGCACGCCTGCGCGAGAAAAACTGCGGCGTCCGCAACACGACGGTGCCGGCGCTCGGGCATACGCAGAACCTGTATCCGCTGCGCATCTCGACCCATCTCTGGCACAACGTCGACGACGTCGACACGCTCGTCGACGCGATGTGGGAAACCGCGAACGAGCTGAATTCGCCGGTCTGATCCCGAACCACCGGGCGTATCGCCGGCACGATCGGCGATACGCCCGATGAACCGAAGCCCCCCGGCCTGCGCGCCGGGTTTCGTACGGAGACAAGCAATGAACAAGACGATCCTGGCCACCGCCGCCGCGATGAGCCTGATGGCCGCCTCCGCGGCCTTCGCGCAGGCCGACCACGCCAAGAAGGTCATCTCGACCAAGGACGCGCCCGAGGCGATCGGTCCTTATTCGCAGGCGATCAAGACCGGCAAGATGGTGTTTCTCGCCGGGCAGATTCCGATCGACCCGAAAACCGGCGAACTGAAAGCCGATGCGTCGATCGAAGACCAGACGAAACTGGTGCTCGAGAACCTGAAGGCGGTGCTCGCCGCCGACGGCCTGACGATGGATCACGTCGTCTCGACATCCGTTTTCATGCAGGACCTGAACGATTTCACGAAGATGAACGGCGTCTACGCTACATACTTCAAGGAAGCGCCGCCGGCACGGGCAACGGTCCAGGCGGCGCGTCTTCCGCGGGACGTGAAGGTGGAGATCGCGGCGATCGCGGTCCACCCCTGAGCACCCGCGGCCTGGCCGCTTTCGCGGCGGATCGGCATTCCGGGGCGCAGCTCCGGAATGCCATCCAGCGGAACGCGGCCGTGCATTGGGGCCGTGCATCGGGTTGACGGGCCGAAACGGGCTCTATACCCTCTCGCACGGGCGTCATCTCGTGCAGGCTCCCAGACGCGAGCGGCCGGACGACGAAACCGAATTTCCCTAGGAGACAACCCCGTGAAGCAAGCTCCCAAGCCGGCTACCGAGCCGACCGTCCAGACCTGCTCCGCTGCCGCCGGTGGCGTGGCCGCCGCCTCGACGCTGGGCTTCCCCGCGATCGTGCGCGCTCAGGGTGCGATCAACATGCGCTTCCAGAGCACCTGGCCGACCGTCGACATCTTCCACGAGTTCGCGGTCGATTTCACCAAGAAGATCAACGACATGACCGGCGGCGACCTCAAGCTCGAGATGCTGCCCGCCGGCGCGGTCGTCCCGGCCTTCGGCCTGCTCGACGCCGTGTCCAAGGGCACGCTCGACGGCGGCCATGGCGTGCTCGGCTACAACTACGGCAAGCAGAACGCGCTGGCGCTGTTCTCGTCCGGTCCGGCCTTCGGCATGGACGCGAACATGATCCTTGCCTGGCACAAGTACGGCGGCGGCAAGGAACTGCTCGACAAGCTCTACGCGTCGATCGGCGGCAACGTCACTACCTTCCTGAGCGGCCCGATGGCGACCCAGCCCTTCGGCTGGTTCAAGAAGCCGATCACGAAGACCGAAGACCTGAAGGGCCTGAAGTTCCGCACCAACGGCCTGGCGATCGACCTGTTCACCGAGATGGGCGCCGCGGTCAATGCGCTGCCCGGCGGCGAGATCGTGCCTGCGCTCGATCGCGGCCTGCTCGACGGCGCCGAGTTCAACAACGCCACGTCCGACCGGCTGCTGGGCTTCCCCGACGTGTCGAAGGTCTGCATGCTGCAGAGCTTCCACCAGTCGGCCGAGACCTTCGAGATCATCTTCAACAAGGACAAGTTCAACGGCCTGCCGAAAGGCATGCAGGCGATCATCGCCAATGCCGTCGAGGCCGCGTCGGCCGACATGTCCTGGAAATCGGTCGATCGCTACTCGCAGGACTACATCAACCTGCAGAAAGACGGCGTGAAGTTCTACAAGACGCCCGATTCGATCCTGCGCGAGCAGCTGGTCGTCTGGGACCGGATCGTCTCCAAGAAGGCGGAGACGAACCCGCTGTTCAAAGAGATCGAGGAATCGCAGCGCGCCTTCGCCGCCCGGGCCATGTCCTGGGATATGGACACCAACAACAACCGTCGCCTGGCCTACAACCACTACTTCGGCCAGAAGAAGAGCTGAGCCCCCGCCTGCCCCGTCCGGCGGCGGCGCAAGCCGCCCGCTGGCGGGCAGCGGGTCGTATCTCTCCCGCTTCGCGAACGGTCGGACCGGTTACGGCTTCAGCATCGACGCCGCGCCCGGCTCCGGCCGTTTCCGCATCTGCGTTTCACCGTTCCCCATTAGCAGATCGAGACCACCATGCAAGGGATCCTGGTCGCCATCGACCGGTTCAACACCTGGATCGGCCAGCTGTTCGGCTGGCTGGTACTGGCATTGACGCTGTTCGTTACCTATGAAGTTTTCTCGCGCTACGCGCTCGGCGCTCCGCACGCCTGGTCCTTCGACTTCATGAACATGCTGTACGGCGGCCTGTTCATGATGGCCGGCGCCTACACGCTGTCCAAGAACGGCCACGTCCGCGGCGACGTGCTGTACGGCTTCTTTCCCCCCAGGCTGCAGGCCGGACTCGATCTCGCACTGTACATCCTGTTCTTCTTCCCCGGTGTGATCGCCATGTTCTGGGCCGGCTACTACTACGCGGCCGAGTCCTGGGCGATCAACGAGCACTCGAACATCACGGCCGACGGGCCGCCGATCTATCCGTTCAAGGCGATCATCCCGATTGCCGGCTTCTGCCTGCTGCTGCAGGGCGTCGTCGAGGTGGTTCGCTGCATCAGCTGCCTGCGCAACGGCGACTGGCCGTCGCGCGAGGAAGACGTGGAGGAGGTCGACGTCGACAAGCTGATGGATCAGGTCCAGGTGAAGAGCGAGGACATCGACAAGCTCGACGTCTACGTCACCGGCCAACACGACCAGGGGTCCCGCAAATGAGAAAGGAAATCTGGTTCGGCCTGTCGATTCTCGTCGCGGTCGTCCTCGGCATCGCGATCTTCATGCCGGCTCCGGCCGACATGACCAACGGCCATCTGGGCCTGCTGATGCTGGCGTTGATCGTGGTCACGATCATGCTCGGCTTTCCCACGGCGTTCACGCTGATGGGCATGGGCGTGATCTTCACGCTGCTGGCCTATCGCAACATGGGCTGGGACCTGGCGATCCAGCAGACGCTGGACCTGATGGTCCTGCGCACCTATGCGGTGATGACCAACGACGTGCTGATCGCCGTCCCCTTGTTCATCTTCATGGGCTACCTGGTCGAGCGCGCCAACCTGATCCAGAGCCTGTTCCAGGGCATGCACCTGGCCATGGCGCGGGTGCCGGGCTCGCTGGCGGTCGCCACGATCGCGACCTGCGCGCTGTTCGCCACCGCGACCGGCATCGTCGGGGCCGTCGTCACGCTGATGGGGCTGCTGGCCCTGCCGGCCATGCTTCGTGCGGGCTACAGCGTGCAGCTGTCTGCCGGCTCGATCACGGCCGGCGGCTGCCTCGGGATCCTGCTGCCCCCGTCGGTGCTGCTGATCCTCTACGGGGCGGTGGCCGGCGTTTCGGTCGTCAAGCTGTATGCGGGTGCGTTCTTTCCGGGCCTGATGCTGGCGGTCATGTACATGCTGTACGTGATCCTGCTCGCCAAACTGAAGCCCAGCCTCGCTCCGCCGCTGTCCGAGGAAGAGCGGCGAGTCCCGCTGCCGCCTTTCGCGGCCACGTTGAAGGAGACGGTCGGAAACCGGGCCGTTCCGGCCATGCTGATGGCGATCAAGGGTCGCGCCAACGCCGATGTGCCGATGTCGACCTTGCTGAAGAACCTGTTCGTGGCGGCACTGCCTGCGATGGTGTTCGCGCTCGCCATCGGCGCCAGCTACGTTTCGGTGACTTCGCCCGTCGTCGAGCAGGATTTCGGCCTCGAACAGATGGGGGGCGGCTTCGGCTCCTTCGATGATGAGGACGACAGCTTCGGCGGCCTCGCCGAGCCGCCGGGCGTCGGAGGGCTGGCCGAACCGCCGGGGGCCGGCGGGCTGGCCGAGCCTCCGGGCGCCGGCGTCGCCGAGCCTGCCGCATCGGTCACCGCCGACGGCGCCACGCAGGAGGCCGCCGAAGCGGACGAGCCGCAACGCCGCGCCGCGCCGATGAGCTTCTGGGTCAGCTTCGTGGTCTTCGGGGTCGCGCTGCTCGCCTATTACGCGATGCTCACCTTCGCGCGGCTCGAGATCTTCAAGATGCTGCTGCGCTCGTTCTTTCCGCTCACGCTGCTGATCCTGGCCGTGCTCGGAAGCATCGTGGTCGGGCTTTGTACGCCGACCGAAGCAGCGGCGCTGGGGGCCTTCGGCGGCATGCTGCTCGCTGCCGCCTATCGGCGATTGAACTACCCGATGGTGCGCGAATCGGTCTACCTGGCGGCGAAGACCAGCGCGATGGTCTGCTGGCTGTTCGTGGGCTCGAGCATCTTTTCGGCGGCCTTCGCACTGCTTGGCGGCCAGGAGCTGATCAACCAGTGGGTGATGGGCATGGACCTCACGCCGGTCCAGTTCATGATCCTCGCGCAGGTCGTGATCTTCCTGCTCGGCTGGCCGCTCGAGTGGACGGAGATCATCATCATCTTCATGCCGATCTTCCTGCCGCTGCTCGTGCATTTCCAGATCGACCCGCTGTTCTTCGGGCTGCTGGTCGCACTGAACCTGCAGACGGCGTTCCTGTCGCCGCCGGTGGCCATGTCCGCCTTCTACCTGAAGGGCGTCTCGCCGCCGCACGTCACGCTGAATCAGATCTTCCTCGGCATGATGCCGTTCATGGTGATCCAGATCGTCGCGATCGCGATCCTGTACATGTTCCCCGGCATCGGCCTCTGGTTGCCGAACGTGCTGTATTGATCTTCGAAGGAGCTGGAGGAAAGCCCCGCAATGCGGGGTTTTTTTTTGGCGGGTACCATGCAGCCATCCGCGCCCCGGTGTCCGGGGCCTCTCGCGCCGGCCCAGCTTGAATCGTCTGCTCGTCGTCGCCCACGTGCTGGGCGGTCTGCTGATGGTCTTTTCGGCGACCTTCGTGCCGCCGCTGGCGTGGTCGCTGGCGGTCGGCGACGGCGCCTATCCCGGCTTCGTCGTTTCGGCAATCGCCTGCCTGGCGACGGGGGGCGCGACCTGGCTGCTGACGCGACGGTTCCGGCGCGAGCTCGAGCCGCGCGACGGGCCGCTGCTGGTCGTGCTCGGCTGGATCGTGATGGCCTTTGCGGCGATGGTGCCGCTGTCGCTCGAGATTCCGCAGCTATCGTTCACCGATGCCTTCTTCGAGTCGGTCGCGGGCCTGACCACGACCGGCTCGACGACGCTCAGCGGGCTCGACACGCTGCCGCAGTCGGTGAACCTGTGGCGCCACGCGCTGCAGTGGTATGGCGGGCTGGGCATCATCGTGATGGCGATCGCGATCCTGCCGATGCTCGGCGTCGGCGGCATGCAGCTGTACAAGGCCGAGATGGCCGGGCCGATGAAGGAGAGCAAGCTCACGCCGCGGATCACGCAGACGGCGAAATACCTGTGGCTGATCTACATCGCGCTGACCGCCGCCTGCATCGGGAGCCTGAAGCTTGCGGGCATGAACTGGTTCGACGCCGTCCGCCACGGCCTGTCGACGCTCGCGCTGGGGGGCTACTCCAACCGCGACGGCAGCGTCGGCGACTTCGATTCGCCGCTGATCGAGGCAGTGATGATCGCCTTCATGCTGTGCGCGGTACTCAGCTTCACGATGCATTTCCGCGCCTGGCGCGCGCGCTCGCCGCTGATCTACCTGGCCGACGCCGAGTCGCGGGCCGTGCTGTCCGTGCTGCTCGGCAGCGGCCTGATGCTGGCCGTCTACCTGTACCTGCAAGGGATCTACGACGGTTTCGACGTGGCGCTGCGCCATGCGATGTTCGCCGCCGTCTCGGTCGGGACGTCCGCCGGCTACATGGGCGTCGACTATGCCGCCTGGCCGGTATTCGCGCCGATGTGGCTGTTGTTCCTGGCCTGCATCGCCTCCTCGGCAGGCTCGACCGGCGGCGGGATCAAGATGGTGCGCACGCTGATCCTGCTGCGGCAGGCGGCGCGCGAACTGCGCAGGCTCGTGCATTCGCGCGCGGTGGCGCCGCTCACGCTGAACGGCCAGGTCGTCGAGAACCGGATCATCTTCGCCGTGCTCGGCTACATGCTGCTGTGGGGCGCCACACAAACGATGCTGACCTTCGCGATGATGGCCAGCGGGCTGGACTTCGAGTCGGCGTTCTCCTCGGTCGTCGCCTCGGTCAACAACCTGGGCCCGGCGTACGGTCGGTTCGGCCCCGCATCGAACTTCTCGGCGCTCAGCGATCTGCAGACCTGGCTGCTGGCGATCGCAATGATCGCCGGACGTCTCGAGTTGCTGACCTTCTTCGTCGTGCTGACCCCGACGTTCTGGCGACGCTGAATCGTCTTGCCGCCGGGCGCCTATCGCACACCGCCCGCAGGGAATCGCTGGCTTTCCGGGCCGGATCGCTCAGCATGGAGGCGTCGACCGGCACGGCGGCGTCCGGAAGGAATTGCCGCTCGACCTCTGATCAGCGCTGTTCTGCCCGGATCGTGCCCAGGCACGATCCATGCTTGAAATATCATGGGTACACCACCATCTGCTGGGCAGTGCGAGAGGTGCTTATGAACATGATCTACAACAGCCCCAGTTACTGCGTCGTCGAGTTCCGGGATTCCGGAGGGGAGCTCGGCGGTTACGAAATCCTGGACAAGCTCGGTCGCCGCGAGATCTACCTCGGCGGCGACATGGCCGAGCACTTTCGCGACGGCGTCCAGCAGTTGATCGACAGCGAACCGTCGATCGAGGAAGTCGATGCCTTCCTCAGCGGTTTCGAGGGCTTGATGCAGACGCCGGTGGTTCTGCACTGAGGTTTCGCCAAGGTTTCGGCGGCTCGACCCGATCTGTCCGCCGAACCGGAAACTGCGGCCCGCGGGCGGCGTGCGCTGGATGCGCGCCACCCGCGGGCCTTTTCGCGAGGGGCCGTTCGAGAGGCGGCTCCCGGCGGGCCTCCGAGAGGCGGCTCCCGGCGGGTCTCCGAGGGGCCGCT
>CALLYQ010000321.1 GCA_937858875.1 uncultured Lautropia sp.
CAGGCGTCGAACGCGATCCTGACGCCCTTCAACGAAGTGAACATGCAGCCGGTCATGGACCTGCGCAAGAAGTACCGCGAGCACTTCGAGAAGGAACACGGCGTGCGGCTCGGCTTCATGTCCTTCTTCCTGAAGGCAGCCGTCTACGCGCTGAAGAAGTACCCGGTCGTCAACGCCTCGATCGACGGTACCGATATCGTCTATCACGGCTACTTCGACGTCGGCGTGGCGGTCAGCTCGCCTCGCGGGCTCGTGGTTCCGATCGTGCGCAACGTCGACCAGCTCGGCTTCGCGCAGGTCGAGAAGCAGATCGCCGACTACGGCCAGCGTGCGCAGGAGAACAAGCTCGGCATCGACGATCTCACCGGCGGCACCTTCACGATCAGCAACGGCGGCGTGTTCGGCTCGATGCTGTCGACGCCGATCATCAACCCGCCGCAGTCGGCGATCCTCGGCGTGCACGCCACGAAGGAACGCGCCGTCGTCGAGAACGGGCAGGTCGTCGTGCGCCCGATGAACTACTTCGCGTTGTCCTACGACCACCGGTTGATCGACGGGCGCGAGGCCGTGCTGTTCCTGGTTGCGATCAAGGAGGCTCTCGAAGACCCGTCACGCATGCTGCTGGACCTCTGAGGAGATCGCGACATGGCACAGAATTTCGACCTCGTCGTGATCGGCGGCGGCCCGGGCGGTTACATCGCCGCAATCCGGGCCGCGCAGCTGGGCATGCGCGTGGCCTGCGTCGAGAAGTGGCGCAATCCGGCCGGCGAGCTGGCGCTCGGCGGCACCTGCCTGAACGTCGGCTGCATTCCGTCGAAGGCGTTGCTGGCCTCGAGCGAGGAGTTCGAGAACGCGTCCCGACACCTGTCCGATCACGGCATCGCGGTGTCGGGCGTCAAGGTCGACGTCGCGAAGATGATGGCCCGCAAGGACTCGATCGTCTCGAAGATGACGAAGGGGATCGAGTTCCTGTTCCGCAAGAACAAGATCACCTGGCTCAAGGGCCACGGCCGCTTCGTGTCGACCGAAGACGACGCGATCCGGATCGAGGTCTCCGGTGACGACGACAAGGACCTGCAGCTCGTCGATGCCCAGCAGGTGATCATCGCGACCGGCTCGAAGGCCCGGCACCTGCCGGGCATCCCGGTCGACAACGAGCTGGTCTGCGACAACGAGGGTGCGCTGGCGCTGACCGAGGTGCCGAAACGGCTCGGCGTGATCGGCGCCGGCGTGATCGGGCTCGAGCTGGGCTCCGTCTGGCGCAGGCTCGGTGCCGAAGTCACGATCCTCGAGGCGATGCCGACCTTCCTCGGCACCGCCGACCCGGCCGTGCAGAAGGAGTGCGCCCGGCTGTTCGCCAAGCAGGGCCTGAAGATCCATCTCGGCGCAAAGATCGGCGAAGTCAGCGTCGGCAAGAAGAACGTCAAGCTCGACTGGACCGACGACAAGGGCGCCGAACAGGTGCTCGAGTGCGATCGGCTGATCGTCTCGGTCGGTCGCGTGCCGAACACCGATGGGCTCGGACTCGACGCGATCGGGCTGGCCGTCGACGAACGCGGCTTCGTGCCGGTCGACGAGCAGTGCCGCACGTCGGTGCCACGCGTCTGGGCGATCGGCGACGTCGTGCGCGGCCCGATGCTCGCGCACAAGGCCGAAGAGGAAGGCGTGATGGTCGCCGAGTTGATCGCCGGCCAGAAGCCGCACATCGACTACAACACGGTCCCGTGGGTCATCTACACGTCGCCGGAGATCGCCTGGGTCGGCAAGACCGAGCAGCAGCTCAAGGACGAGGGGCGTGCGTTCAAGACCGGTCAGTTCCCGTTCGCGGCCAACGGCCGTGCGCTGGGCATGAACGCGGCCGACGGCTTCGTCAAGGTCATCGCCGACGAGAAGACCGATGAGGTGCTCGGCGTGCACATCGTATCGGCGACGGCCTCCGACATGATCGCCGAGGCGGTGATGGCGATGGAGTTCAAGGCCTCCGCTGAGGACATCGGGCGCATCTGCCACCCGCATCCGTCGATGTCCGAAGCGATGCGCGAGGCGGCGCTGGCGGCCAGCGACAAGCGCGCGCTGAACATGTGAGGATGCGCGTCGCGTCGATGTCGAAGCGATCGAAGAGCACGGCGCAGCGGAACGCGAGGCCGTGACCGTCATCGAAGCCTGGCGCGGCGAGCTCGCGCGGCGCGGCTACCAGGCCGATGCCGCGCAGCTCGCGGCCGTCGAGCGCCTGCAGCGGATGAGCGACGAGCTCGTCCAGTTCAAGGCGCGCCGCTCCACGCGGCTCAAGCGGCTGATCAACCGTCCGGCCGTGCCGCGCGGGGTCTGGATGCATGGTGGGGTCGGCCGCGGCAAGAGCTTCCTGATGGATTGCTTCTTCGAGTCGGTGCCGATCGTGCGCAAGACCCGGCTGCACTTCCATGAGTTCATGCGCGGCGTGCACCGCGAACTCGAGGAGCTCAAGGGCACGTCCGATCCGCGCGACGCCGTCGCGATGCGCGTCGCGCGCCGCTACCGGCTGATCTGCTTCGACGAGTTCCACGTCTCGGACATCGCCGACGCGATGATCCTCGAGCGCCTGATGCGCGGCCTGTTCGCGCACGGCGTCACCTTCGTGATGACCTCGAACTACCACCCCGACGCGTTGTATCCGGAGGGGCTGCACCGCGAGCGCATTCTGCCGGCGATCGCGCTGATCCGCCAGCATGTCGACGTGATCAACGTCGACGTCGGCATCGACTACCGGCGCCGCACGCTGGCGCAGGTCCGCGCCTGGCACTGGCCCGACGATGCGGCGGCTCGCGAAGCGCTGGAGGCGGCGTTCGGTGCGCTGGCCGAGGCGCACGACGAGAATCCGAGCCTGCTGATCGAGAACCGCGAGCTGCGTGCATTGCGTCGCGCTGGTGGCGTCGTCTGGTTCGATTTCGATACGCTGTGCGGCGGGCCGCGCTCGCAGAACGATTATCTCGAGCTGGCCCGGCTGTTCCATACGGTGATCCTGTCGGGCGTGCCGAAGATGCCGCCGACGATGGCCTCCGAAGCCCGGCGCTTCGTCTGGCTCGTCGACGTCTTCTACGACCGGCGGGTCAAGCTGATCGCGTCTGCCGCCTGCCCGCCAGAGGAGCTGTACACGTCCGGCCTGATGGCCGGCGAGTTCCATCGCACCGTCAGCCGCCTGGTCGAGATGCAGTCGCGCGAGTATCTGGAGGCGCCGCGCCGCGAGGCGGGGGCGGCACTGGGCGAAGCCGGCTGAAGGCCGAGCCGGACGGCGCTCAGGCCTCGGGGTCGAGGCGCATCAGCACCAGCGAGCAGTTGTCGCCACGCCCGCCGGCGCGTTTGCGCGCGCCGTCGATGAGCGCCGTCGCGGCTTGCCGACAGCTGTTCGAGACGATGATCCTGCCCAGTTCCTCGGCGTCGAAGTAGGCCCACAGGCCGTCCGAACACAGCAGGAAGCTGTCGTCGCGGCAGGGCTCGGCGATCCCGCCGATCTCCGGTTGCGGGCGTTGCTTCGCTCCCATCGAGTTGACCAGCATGTGCGCCGACGGATGCAGCTGCGCGCGCTCCGGACTGAGGCGGCCTTCGCTCACCAGCTGCCGGGCGTAGGTGTGGTCGCTGCTGACGTGCATCAGTTCGCGGCCGCGAAAGTGATAGATGCGGCTGTCGCCGACGTGGCACCAGTCGACCCGGTCGGCTTGCAGAAGTACCGCGGCGAAGGTGCTGTGGGGATCCTTTGCCGACGTGATCGCGGTCAGCCTGAGCACCGTATGCACTTCGTTGACCAGCGTTTCGAAGAATCGCTGCGGCGGTTCCTCGGCCGGGACGAAGCGATCGAAGCAGTTCTGCGTGGCCAGAATCACGTTCTCGGCGGCCAGAGCGCCGCCGCTGCGACCGCCGAGCCCGTCGGCAAGCACTCCGAGCGCGCAGCGTTGCGCGAGACGGCCCTGAAGCACGGCGACGCGATCCTGTTGCTCGCTGCGGTCGCCGCGGTGCTGTGCCGTGCACGCGGTCACCGGCAGGTTCGGGAGACTGGATTGGGCGACGGTCATGGTGCACAATATTACGCGACACCATGATCGCCGAACCGAGCCAGGAACCGATACAGCGCCGGATTGCCGAGTTGCAGCTCGAGCATCGCGGACTCGACGCGATGATCGATGCCCTCGGCCGAGAACCGCGTTTCGACGAGCTCCAGCTACGCCGCCTGAAGAAGCGCAAGCTTCAGATCAAGGACTCGATCATGTTGCTGCAGATGCAGCTCGTGCCCGACGAACCCGCGTGAACGGCCCTGCGGCGCGGCTTTGGTCGCGCGATCTCCTGTTGTCCCGGCCGAGCCGCTCACCCGCCCCGAGTTGACCCCCGACCCTGCAGACTTTCGCGAACGCGTCGCGTCGGCCTTCGACGCCGACGGCGTGCTCGCGCGCACACAGACCGGATTCACCGAACGCAGCGGCCAGCGCGCGATGGCGCTCGCCGTCGCCGATGCGATCGCGTCGAGCGAGTCCCTGGTCGCAGAGGCCGGCACGGGCACCGGCAAGACCTTCGCCTACCTGGTGCCGGCCCTGCTCAGCGGCGCCCGCGTGCTGGTCAGCACCGGCACGCGGACGCTGCAGGACCAGCTGTTCCGGCGCGACCTTCCGGCGGTGCGCGAGGCCTTGCGCCTCGGCGCGAAACTCGCGCTGCTCAAGGGGCGCGCTAACTACGTCTGCCATCACCATCTGCGCCGCAACCTCGAGGAAGGCCGCTTCGAGCGCCGCGAGGACATCGCGCAGCTGCGCCGGATCGAGCGCTTTGCGGCTGTGTCGCGGACCGGCGACCGCAGCGAGGCCCCCGGCATCGCAGAAGACGCGCCCGTATGGGCGAAGGCCACGTCCACCCGCGAGAACTGCCTCGGGCAGGACTGCCCCGATCTGGCCGATTGCTTCGTCTTCCGCGCGCGCCAGGCAGCGCAGCAGGCCGACATCGTCGTCGTCAACCATCACCTTTTCTGCGCCGACCTGGCGCTGCGCG
>CALLYQ010000322.1 GCA_937858875.1 uncultured Lautropia sp.
CCATCGGGGCAGCACCTTACACGGAAGGTGTTGCACTTCAGATTTGAGGCCGCCCAGCCATACTTCGGCAGACGCAGGTTTGATAGAAAATTTCCTGCAAAGTTTCCCTGTAAAGCTGAAAGAGGTCTTCAAGGCACGCGTAACCATCGCGCAAAAGCGACTAAGAGGCATCAACACGATTGACCCGACAATACACGCCGTCAGCGCAGCCCGAGAGAATCTACCCGTTACAGGCCCGATACATCTCCAACTCGCAGAAAAGTGTGCGAAGAGCTTCATATTCATCGGACTGATCACCGAAAACTATCTCGCAAGCGAAGTCTGCTTGACGGAGCTCCACGCCTTCCTCCACGGACCACGCGATCCGATTCTGTTGAGATATTCTCTCTTCCTTGCGATGGCTAATGTCGAACGGTCGACACTATTCGATCTTCCCGAATATCTCGATTCAATCTCCCGGACGGGACACATAAAATTCGCGGACGATGCACAGAGAACAAGAATGAGATCGCTATCAAAAGCGATATCCGATAGAATCGGTACCCTTTACGAATTTCCTGAAAACCTTCAGGTCGAAGTCGTACCCGAGGACGCGGACAGCGCCAGCAGTTATGCCCGAGACTACGCTGTCAAAATAGCGCGCTCTCTCATGGACTCCCGGTTTTTGATCGACCCGATACCCGCCACGCCAGCGATGCTCAATCAACGTGCAATTCCGCTGGTCGTAATCCACGGTGGCGTCAGGATTCGAGGCAGCACATCGGCCACCGGGGACTCAGGCGAGCAGAAAGCAGTCGAATGCCTCGAGCATCTTTCGGAAGCAGAAGATGTCCCTCCCCTTCGTGCCTACTCCGTGGCGCTCGATCTGCTGCTCGATTACGGGAGCGCTTCGTACGTCAGCCCGTTCGACCCCGCCCTTCCGAAATCACCGACCGCTTATGTCTTCATCCGGAATGCGTCGATCCAATTCGCACGTCCCAATGAGGACATAATCAGCCAGCTGAGCCAGGACTTCAAACCGCTACGATTGACTTTATCCCGTCCGGTGCCCGACGGATGGGTCCTTGCCTTGGCCGACGAGGCCCAGGAAGCTATCAGGCTGGACCCTGAGCCGGCCGCACGCGAGTTTGTCGAACATGCACGGAGGACATACATAGCGCAGCAAGCCAGAGAAGCGAGATCCTCATGACGGAAGCCTCTTCCTTCCGTATTCTTCCGCACCCGGCGACCGAATGGCTTCAGACGTATTGTCTATCGGGACCTGGGGACGATGCAGTCGGAACGATAGCGCTTCGAGGGGAGTCGGTAACCGAGGCTTTTCCTGGTGCACTCCCCTACATGCCCTGGCATGCGGCGGTATTTCGTGGTCGTCGTGTGCAAGTCAAGGACGTTCTACAGCTGATCCGCACTCGAAGTTTCGTCGCAGTCTTGGGCGGGTCGGGATCGGGGAAATCTTCCTTGATATTCGCAGGAATTCTGCCGATCTTGCTGGCCGAAGATACGGGCTCACCGCCTGCTCAATGGGTGCCAGTTGTATTCAAGCCGGACCTGACCCCTCGCTCGAATCTCGCTCACAACCTGACATACTGGTTCGTGCGATTGTATGCATACGTACGAGCTCGCTATCGAATTCAAGAAGAGAGCACGCAGAACGAGCGGGAATGGTTTGACGCCGTATACTCGCGGCTCGGAAAATCAGCAGGAATCCGTCGATGCATCGATTATTTTCACGAGAAAGTCGATGCACTTTCTCCAGCGGCTGTTGCAGATGCTCCGCCGAACCCCGTCCGCTTCCGTTTCCTCCTGGTAGTGGATCAGTTCGAGGAAGTCTTCACACAGTCCCCCTCCGAAGGCGAGCAAAGTGGCGAACTTCTGATCTCCCGCATCAGCGAGGAGTTTCCATCCGAATATTCTGGAACTGAAGCGGATCCACCCTTCGCCGTTCTTCTGTCCATGCGCAGCGAGTATCTGGAAAGATGCCAGTATCATGAAACCCTGATCGAAGCGATAAATAGTGCCTTATACATCCTCCCGACGATGGATCAGGATGTCGCGGCCGAGGCGCTGGACGCCGGACTCCGAGGCGCGCCGCTACCACGGAACGTAGAAAAAAGTCGATACCGCCTCGATCCATCCCTGGTTGCCTGGCTGCGGAAGGAGTTCAGTTCGGAGCCTCTCGGACAGTCCGGCCAGGATGCGATGGCGCTCGCCCAAGTACTCCTTCGCACGCTCTGGCTGGAAGCTCTCCTCGCCGACGAACGGCAATTTCCGCTTTCGTCGAATGATCTGGAGCGTCTCGCCCGACTTCTCGGTCTATCTCCAGAGTCGATGAGTCTCGACTCATTATTCATGGCGATCGTCACCGACGGCCTTCGGGAAAATCACGCTATCAAGGCCCATGGCGGGCGTGTCTCGTCACATGAACGCAAGGCTTTGGAAAGCTGTTATCCCTTGTGTGCCGTGGCCGATGTGGCTTTCTTGAAATTCTCGAAACGAGCCTTTACGGCAGAGGCGGTTTCTGAGGCCTGGAAGCCCGGTCGCCTCCGCAGGCGTGAAGCGTTGGGCGCGCCGCAGGTCCGTGACCTGCTGATGCGGTTTACTCAACGAAGGTCATTGCTTCCTGTCTTGCGCTGCGTTGGAGCCGAAGAAGAAGGCGTCTTCGAACTCGTTCACGAGGCCTTCGTTCGTCGTTTTCTTCCCATTCGCACTGCAGCAGTGGAGATTGGGCTCGAAGGAAGTGCCGCCTCGTTACTTATTCGCCGTGCTGCGCAGCCTTTTTGGTCACGATGGGGGAACTATGTGCGCAATTTCTATTCGGTCAGCCTCTTGCGCCTGGCGTTCCGCAACTCCACCTCCCTTCATCTTATCGCCGAACGGGCTTCTGACGATCTGCGGCGGGCCAATGTTGGAACTAAAACCGACGCAGAAGCCTTGCGCAGTTTGGCTCTACGCAGCCTATTGGTCCCGACCGTGATTCTGGTTGTGGGCGGATTCCTGGTTTACCTGTTCGCCTTTCAGGTCAACGAGTATCTATCCAGGGCAAAAAAGGATCGTCTCGAATCGGGAATGCTCAGGCTGTTCCTCCACCCCACCAATTATTCGTCGCAGGAATACGAAATCGCTGCGCAAGCTTACGTCTCGGTCACCGATAAATTCGAGGAGCTTGCGCGATCGAAGAAATGGGATCTCTCGCCTTCGCATTCCAATTTCGCAAACAACCAGTGGACACGCAAAATAATTTCCGATGAGCACGCAATATGGAAAAAAAAGACGCCCGGGCCTGTTACCATTGCTCGCCCCGCAACCAGAATAATTCTGGAGTCAGGCCCTGTCGATCAAGCCCAAGGAGCCAGCGTAACCGTTGCGACGATCGACGACAAACGCACGATCGACGGCAAGCCCTTACGTGAGATAAAAACAACGTACGATCGCATGCTGAAACCTGCAGGAGGAACTACTACTTTAACGCAGTGTCCCAAGCCAGGCGCCAACCCCGGAGCCAAGGACACCACAGCCCAAGCTGCGCTGATACTTATCCTGCCATCCGCACAAAGCGCTGTGGCCTGGGAGGCGCAGATCTGGATTTATGATAGTGAACTACATTTTCGAAGAACGAGCTTCGTTCTACCGAATGGCACTGATGATCGGAAGTTGACTCTTGTCGCTCTCGAAGGATGCATCCACCGAGATGAGCGCGTGGCGACAGTCAAACTGAGTTTCGAGTTCCGTTTCGGCACAAAGGAAAAGGATAGGCGCAGTTTGATCGCCTTCATCCCCAGGTCACCCGGTGGTATCGGCCCAGATTCGAGGAAAGAGTCCAGGATAATATTCGAGAGGCTAAGCGAATTCTGCGAATGGCCCGGCGCCGAGGCAGGAAGAAACTTTCGGACGGAGAAGCAGTCGTTAGAAAGAACGGAGGAGCGGTCGTTAGAGGAGACTCTAAAGCTTCTCGAGGTTTGCGGTGGTTCCGGCGGCTAACTCGAGCCTCTTTAGCGCATCATCGAAGGGAATCTGCACGGCGGTGCGACAATAAGTCGTCGTTCCGGTGGTGAAATCTCCGTTCTCGAAGTACTTGTTGGCTGGAGCTCCGCCGCCGCACCAGCTGAAATAGGGGCAACTGCTTTTACAGACTCTGACGCCGGCAAGGATTCTCTGCATCGTCTTCTGGAATTCCGGTCGGCCGATCGCTTGCTCGAACGAATCGGTCCAGACATTCCCAAAGCAGAATCCATCGAGAGACAATGCGCCTTGAAGCTCAGGGGAGAATGTACTGAACTTCCCGTCGCGTGCCACACTGATTATCTGCATGGGCACGGTTTGCGCATTCGAGGGGAAAAACTCCCCGTTGACTTCGATCCTCGCAGGATCGCCCAGAACCGCAGCCACCGACCGCGAGAACTCCCTGATGCCGAAGGACAACTGTCGAGCTTCTGCCTCGTCTATCAATCGCTCGTAGAACTCCCGAAACAGACCATCACGGCTTTGAAAGCTGGAACGAGCGTAATCGCCTTCAGCTTCGTCGATATTCAGGCAAAGCTCCTCGATTCCAAGGCCCTCGAAGAAATCCAGATACGCACCTGGGTCGGGCAGCGATTCTGCGTTGAGCACTGCTATTACGTGGAAAGGCACTCCTCGGCGTCGAAGCTGGCTGACGCCACGCAGCACCATCGGTAACGACCCCTTGCCAGACCTCGTCTTCCGATGCCGATCGTGGATCGCCTCAGGACCGTCTATACTTACCCCCACCGAGAACTCCAGTTCGAGGAACAAGTCGCACCAGGAATCGTCGATCAGGGTGGCGTTTGTTTGTATCGCATGCCGCACTACGGTCGTTGGAGGTGAGACTTCGTCTATTTGCCTTATCGCCTCTCGAAAAAACCGCCTCCCCGCGACCAACGGTTCGCCGGCATGCCAGCAGACATTCAGCACGGACCCCAGGAGATTGCTTTCGATCAGACGCTCGACAGTACGACTCGCCGTTTCAGGAATCATCACTTCAGGCGAATCGCGATTCGGCAGGTAGCAGTAGTCGCAAGCGAGATTGCAGAATGCGGTGGGCTGGAGTACCAATAGTTCGTTGGTCGGGCGCGGCTTGAAGGAGTCGAGGGTCAGAATCGAACTGGAACTTCGGCGTCGGCTTCGGCCGAACCGCCCCTCGGTCCTCGGGCTTCCGTTGAACATGAGGGGTCTACCCATTGCGCCAGAAGTTTCGCCAGTTTGGCCAGTTTGGCCAATTCATCCATTGTGTCAGGTGGCGCGATTCGCCGACGCTGACATCGACTTGCTTTTCCATCTCCAGCAAAGCGACTTTGACCCTCATAACGCGATGCTCGAGCTCTTGCGAGTCGATGTCGGAACGGGGCGGTGAGCTTGCTGAACCGGGATCGGGACTGACAATCCCTCCGGCCACGGCAAGCGCACCAAGCAATGATCGCAGCAATGGAGTCATATGGAGCCCTCCAGACATTTCCATGCCACCGTCGACATGGCCTGGAGTCAGAGATTGCGACTCTTCGCCTGGTCGGCTCCCTGCTTCCAGAAGCATAGCGTACCGTGGCACGCCGCTTCACGCCATACTGAGCACCCGCCTTGGTGGCACTGCCTCTCGCGGGCGCGGCCATCCACTGGCCTCCGCGGCGCCAGCGTGATGAACATGCTTGTCTCTCTCGAGTTTACGTCGGCGCGCACATCGCATCATCCCCAGGAAAAAGGGTGCCGATCGCCAGGCACATCCGTCATCTCTATGGACCGTATCCGATACCACGCCACATACAGCGCCGGCACAAACAGAATCGTCAGCACCGTCGCGAAGATCAACCCACCCATGATCGAATAGGCCATCGGCCCCCACAGCACATCCCGCGAAAGCGGAATCATCGCCAGCACCGCCGCGGCCGCGGTCAGCGAGATCGGCCTGAATCGCCGCACCGTCGATTCCCTGACCGCCTCCCACTGTCCTGCCCCGCCTTCGAGGTCCTGCCGGATCTGGTCGACCAGGATCACCGTGTTCCGCATGATCATTCCGCCGAGCGCGATCGCGCCGAGCATCGCGACGAAGCCGAAGGGCTGGCGGAACAGCAGCAGCGCGGCGGCGATGCCGATGATCCCCAGCGGCGCGGTCAGCAGCACCATCGCCGTCAGCGAAAAGCTTCTTAGCTGGACCATCAGCAGCGCCAGCATCACGGCGAGCATCATCGGCACGCCGGCGGCGATCGACGCCTGCGCGTTCGCGTTGTCCTCGTAGGGGCCGCCGGCTTCGACCCGGTAGCCGGGCGGCAGTTGCGCGCGCAGCTCGTTCAATTGCGGGTCGAGCCGTGCCATCGCATCGGGCGCTTGCACGCCTTCGACGAGTTCGGACACCACGGTGATGACCGGCACGCGGCTGCGGCGCCAGATGATCGGCTCTTCCATCTGCTCGCTGATCGTCGCGATCTGCGACAGCGGCACCGAGCGGCCGGTCGCGGTGCGAATCTGCAGGTTCGCCAGGCCGGAAAGCGATGCGCGTTCGCCGGGCGGTGCGCGCAGCACGACGTCGATCAGGCGGTCGTCTTCGCGGTACTGGCCGATCGTGGCGCCGCTGAGTGCGGCACCCAGGGACCGGGCGACCTGCGCCGAGCTGAGGCCGATCGCCCGGGCCTTGTCCTGATCCACTTCGACCCTGACCGCCGGCGACCGGTCGCCCCAGTCGAGGTGCGCGTCGATCGTTCGCGGGTCGGCGCGAACGATTTCGGCGAGCTGCGCGCCGATCTCCTTGAGCTGGGCCGGATCGTCGCCCATGACGCGGAACTGCACGGGGTACGAGACCGGCGGACCGAGCGGCGTGCGGAACGCTCGCGCGCGCACACCGGGGAACTGCTCGTCGAGCGCGGTACGCACTCGTTCGATCGCGCGGTCGCGCCCTTCGACGTCGTGGGTGAGGATCACGAACTGCGCGAAGTTGGGCCTGAACAGCGCCTGCTCGAGCGACAGGTAGTAACGCGGCGACCCGTTGCCGACGTAGGCGACATAGGTCGCGATGTCTTCGTCGGCGTTGAGGATCGTCTCTAGCCGCCTGGCTTCGGCCTCGGTCGCCCGGTAGCTGGCGCCTTCGGGCAGCCACATCTCGACCAGGATCTCGGCGCGGTTCGAATTCGGAAAGAACTGCTTCTCGGTCATTCCCATGCCGACGACGCCGAGCGCGAAGGCGGTCAGCGTGGCGACGATCGTCGTCCAGCGATGGCGCATGCACCAGTCGATCGTCGCGCGCAGGCGCCGGTAGAAGCGGGTGTCGAACAGTTCGTGGTGGCCGCCGCGTTCCTTCAGCAGCCAGTTGCCGATGAACGGCGTGACGGTGACGGCGGCGACCCAGGACACGAGCAAGGCGATCGTGACCACGGCGAAGATCGTGAACGTGTATTCGCCGGTCTGCGATTTCGCGGTGGCGATCGGCAGGAAGCCGGCGCAGGTGACCAGCGTTCCGGTCAGCATCGGAAACGCGGTCGTCCGATATGTGAAGGTGGCCGCATCGAACCGGCTCAGCCCCTCCTCCATCTTGCGCGACATCATTTCGATCGCGATCATCGCGTCGTCGACGAGCAGGCCCAGCGAGATGACCAGCGCGCCGGTCGACACGCGGTGCAGGTCGATGCCCGACCAAGCCATGATGACGAAGGTGCCGGCCAGCACCAGCGGGATCGTCAGCGCCACGACGCCGCCCGCGCGCAGGCCCAGGCTCAGGAAGCTGACGGCCAGCACGATCGCGACGGCCTCGGCCAGCACCTTCATGAACAGGCCGATCGACGCGTGCACGATCTTCGGCTGGTCCGACACCTTCGCGAACTCGATGCCGACCGGCAGGTCCTGCTGCAGCCGCGCCATCGTCCGCTCGAGGTTCTCGCCGAGCCGGATCACGTCGCCACTGGATACCATCGACACGCCGAGCCCGATCGCTTGCTGGCCGCCGAAGCGCATCGTGTAGACGGGCGGATCGACGTAGCCGCGGAACACGCGCGCGACGTCGCCGAGCCGGTTCGAGCGTGGGCCGATCGCCAGGCGCAGCGACTCGACGTCGCGCACGCTGTCGAACTGGCCGGTCACGCGCATCGGTACCGCGCGCCGCTCGCCCTGCACGACGCCGGCCGGCGTGACGACGTTCTGCGCCTGCAGTTGTTCGGCGATCTGCTGCGGATCGATGCCGAGCGTGGCCAGGCTTTGCGGCGAGATCTCGATGTAGATGCGCTGGTCCTGCACGCCGAACAGCTCGATCTTCTGCACGTCGGGCAGCCGCAGCAGTTCCTGGCGCACGTCCTCGACGATGCGACGCAGTTCCTCGTGCGTGAAGCCGTCGCCGGTGAACGCGTAGATCGTGCCGAATACGTCGCCGAACTCGTCGTTGTAGAACGGGCCGATCGCTTCGGGCGGCAGCGTGTTGCTGATGTCGCCGATCTTCTTGCGCACCTGGTACCAGATGTGCGTGACTTCGTCCGGCGGCGAGGTGTCCTCGAGTTCGAGGATGATCAGCGATTCGCCCGGCTTCGAGTAGCTGCGCGTCCACTTGTAGTACGGCACTTCCTGCAGCTTGCGTTCGATGCGATCGGTGATGACCTCGTCGACCTGCTCGGTCGTCGCACCGGGCCAGATCGTGCGGATCACCATCGCGCGGAAAGTGAAGTCGGGGTCTTCGCGCTGGCCGAGCTGCAGGTAGGCCATCGTGCCGGCGATGCCGACGACGATCAGGAAGAACAGCGTGAGCTGCGGAAAGCGCAGCGCCGCCGCCGACAGGTTGAAGCGGCCGGCCTTGTCCACGGGCGCCGGGTTCACTGCGCGGCTCCGTCGGTGGCGCGCTCGCCCGCCGTGGCCTCCTTCGCCGCCGCAGCCTCCTTCGTGACCACTTCTGCTCTTGCGTTCTCGCCGGACGCAGCCGCGCCCTCCCCGTCGAGCAGCCGCACCTTCTGTCCGGCC
>CALLYQ010000323.1 GCA_937858875.1 uncultured Lautropia sp.
GAGCGGGTCGAACCACCGACGAGCCCCGAGAGGGCTCTGTATAATGCTGTCTTTGCGACCAGAGGTTTCCATGCGCTTGGCGAAAAAGGCCCTGACCTTCGACGACGTCCTGCTCGTCCCGGCCTATTCCGACATCCTCCCCCGAGACACGTCGCTCAAGACCCGGTTCACGCGCCGGATCGGCCTGAACATCCCGCTGGTGTCCGCGGCGATGGACACCGTCACGGAAGGCCGCCTGGCCATCGCGATGGCCCAGGAAGGCGGCATCGGCATCGTCCACAAGAACCTGTCGCCGGAGTGGCAAGCCGCCCAGGTGCTGAAGGTCAAGCGGCACGAATCCGGCATCGTCGTCGACCCGATCACGATCGACCCGCGGATGAAGGTGCTCGACGTGATCAAGCTCACGCAGCAGCACCGGATCTCGGGGCTGCCCGTCGTCGACGAAGGGCGCGTGGTCGGCATCGTCACGAACCGCGACCTGCGCTTCGAGACCCGGCTCGACGAACCCGTGTCGAAGATCATGACGCCGCGCGAGCGGCTCGTCACCGTGCGCGAAGGCACGCCGCTCGACGTGGCGCAGGGCCTGATGCACCGGCACCGGCTCGAGCGCGTGCTCGTCGTCAACGAGGCCTTCGAGCTGAAGGGCCTGATCACCGTCAAGGACATCCTGAAGTCCACCGAGAAGCCCAACGCCTGCAAGGACGGCGAGGGCAAGCTGCGCGTGGGCGCAGCGGTCGGCATCGGCGGCGACAGCGACGAGCGCATCGAGCGGCTGGTGCGCGCCGGCGTCGATGCGGTCATCGTCGACACGGCGCACGGCCACTCGCGCGGCGTCGTCGAACGCGTGCGCTCGATCAAGCGCGAATATCCGCAGCTCGAGTTGGTGGCCGGCAACATTGCCACCGGCGAAGCAGCGCGGGCGCTGGTCGAGGCCGGCGTCGACGGCGTCAAGGTCGGCATCGGGCCGGGATCGATCTGCACGACGCGCATCGTTGCCGGCGTCGGTGTCCCGCAGATCACTGCGATCGCCGACGTCGCCAAGGCACTCGAAGGCAGCGACGTGCCGCTGATCGCGGACGGCGGCGTGCGCTTCTCCGGCGACGTCGCCAAGGCCATCGTCGCTGGTGCCGACGCGGTCATGATCGGCTCGTTGTTCGCCGGTACCGAAGAAGCGCCGGGCGAAGTCGTGCTCTACCAGGGGCGCTCGTACAAGGCCTACCGCGGCATGGGTTCGCTGGGCGCGATGCAGCAGGGTGCGGCCGACCGCTATTTCCAGGACGCCTCGTCCAACATCGACAAGCTGGTGCCCGAAGGCATCGAGGGCAGGGTGCCGTACAAGGGTTCGGTCGTCGCGATCGTCTACCAGCTCGCCGGCGGCCTGCGCGCCAGCATGGGCTACTGCGGCTGCGCCGACATCGAGTCGATGAGAACCCGCCCGCAGTTCGTGGAGATCACCGCGGCCGGCATGCGCGAATCGCACGTCCACGACGTGCAGATCACGCAGGAAGCGCCGAACTACCAGGTCGAATGATCGCCCCGAGCTCATGCACGACCGGATCCTGATTCTCGACTTCGGCTCGCAAGTCACGCAGCTGATCGCGCGCCGGGTGCGCGAAGCGCACGTCTACTGCGAAATCCATCCCTGCGACGTCGGCGACGCCTTCGTGCGCGAGTTCGCTCCAAAAGGCGTGATCCTGTCGGGCAGCCACATGTCGGCCTGGGAGGAATCGACCGACCGTGCACCGCAGGCCGTGTTCGAGCTCGGCGTGCCGGTGCTCGGCATCTGCTACGGCATGCAGACGATGGCCCAGCAACTCGGCGGCAAGGTCGAAGGCGGCCAGCACCGCGAGTTCGGCTACGCCGAGGTGCGCGCCCGCGGCCACACCAGGCTGCTCGACGGCATCGAGGACTTCCGCACGCCCGAGGGCCACGGCATGCTCAAGGTCTGGATGAGCCACGGCGACAAGGTCGTCGAACTGCCGCCCGGCTTCAGGCAGATGGCCTCGACCGCGTCGTGCCCGATCGCCGGCATGGCCGACGAAGCGCGCAGCTTCTACGCCGTGCAGTTCCACCCCGAGGTCACGCACACGGTGCAGGGCACGCGGATCCTGTCGCGTTTCGTACGCGACATCTGCGGTGCGCGCGCCGACTGGGTCATGCGCGACCATATCGCCGAGGCAGTCGAGCAGATCCGCGCACAGGTCGGCAGCGAAGAGGTCATCCTCGGCCTGTCCGGCGGCGTCGACTCGAGCGTCGCGGCCGCGCTGATCCATCGCGCGATCGGCGACCAGTTGACCTGCGTGTTCGTCGACACCGGCCTGCTGCGCCTCGACGAAGGTACGCAGGTCGTCGAGACCTTCCGCGAACACATGGGGATGAAGCTCGTCCACGTGAACGCGCGTGAACGCTTCATGCGCGAGCTCGCCGGTGTCACTGACCCCGAAGCCAAGCGCAAGATCATCGGCCGCGAATTCGTCCACGTGTTCCAGGAACAGGCCGGCAATCTGAGCCAGGCGCGCTGGCTCGCCCAGGGCACGATTTACCCGGATGTCATCGAGTCGGCTGGCGCCAAGACCGGCAAGGCCAAGACGATCAAGTCGCATCACAACGTCGGCGGCCTGCCCGACACGCTGCATCTGAAGCTGCTCGAGCCGCTGCGCGACCTGTTCAAGGACGAAGTCCGCGAACTCGGCGTCGCGCTCGGCCTGCCGCCCGAAATGGTCTATCGGCACCCGTTCCCCGGGCCGGGGCTCGGCGTGCGCATCCTCGGCGAAGTCAAGGCCGAATACGCCGACCTGCTGCGCCGCTCCGACGCAATCTTCATCGAGGAGCTGCGCAACACGCGAGCCACGGAGCGCGACGCCGCCGCCGGCCTGGGCGCGGCCGCCGATGTCGGCCGCTCCTGGTACGAGCTCACGTCGCAAGCCTTCGCCGTGTTCCTGCCGGTGAAATCGGTCGGCGTCATGGGCGACGGCCGCACCTACGAATGGGTCGTCGCGCTGCGGGCAGTGCAGACGCAGGATTTCATGACGGCCCATTGGGCGCACCTGCCGCATGAGCTGCTTGGGCGGGTGTCGAACCGGATCATCAACGAGGTGCGGGGGATTAACCGGGTCGTTTACGACGTATCGGGGAAGCCGCCGGCTACGATTGAGTGGGAGTGAAATCAGGTCGACACCGCGAAGCCATCGTCGCGCAGTCCCTGCTGGATCGAGATCATCACCTCTCGTCCTTGCCCAACAGGGCTGCAATTTTTTTCGGGCGCGCAGCTCCAGCATGGCCTCGCCGTAAGCTTCCTGCAGCTCCTTGAGTTGCCGCTCGTACTGCTCGCGCACCTCCTCGGGCTTGGCCCGCAGCGCGTTCTCCATGCCGCGCTTGCCATCTTCGACCCAGCCCTCGATCTCCGACGGCGTCAGGTCGAACTGCCTGCTGGCCTGCGGCACCGTCGTCTTGCCCTGGATGATCTCCAGCACCAGCGCCGACTTCCGCCGGGCCGTCCAACGCTTGATCTCTTCGTCCATCACTTGGCTCATCGTGCTCTCCGTAAAAAGGTAGCACCTGAGCAGGAAATCACTGAGGCGTTACATGGCCCGCCGCCCCATTGCGCGCAGGCATCGTGACGGGGGCTGCGCCGGCAGAGCACTCAGTGCTGGTAACGTACTCCGTTTGTGCTTACAATATAACTCAGCCACGCCGGAGTTTCCTACCATGCCCAAGACCGCCGAATCCAAGGACAACCGACTTCAGGTGCGCCTCGACGCTGCATCCAAGAGCGTGCTCCAGCGTGCCGCCAACTACCGCCGCAAGACCGTGAGCCAGTTCGTGCTCTCGACGGCACTGGAGGAAGCCGAAAAGGTCATCCAGGAAAACGAAGTCGTCAGGTTGTCCAGCGCGGACTGGAAGATCTTCTTCGACGCCCTGACCAACCCGCCGCCGCCCAACGCGGCGCTACGCAAGGCTTTCGCCAGGTACCGGAAGGCGAGCCGGTGACGCGCCTGCGTGGGCTTTGGCGAATCGAACCGCCGGACAGGGCGCACGATCGCACCGGCTTCGCGAGCGGCGCACCCGAACTGGACCGGTACATCCGCGAACTGGCTTCGCAGGACCTGCGACGCGACGTTGCGCGCGTCTTTGTCGCCCTGCAGGACGGGGCACCAGCCATCTGCGGCTTCTCCAGCCTGGGTGCGGCGAGCTTCCAGCGCGAGAAACTGCCGGCCGCACAGGCAAAGCGTTTGCCGCACTATCCGGTGCCCGCCGCGCTGCTCGGCCGGCTCGCGGTTGACGAAGCAATGCAGGGCAAGGGACTGGGTGTCTTCCTGCTCATGGATGCGTTGCATCGCGTGCTGCTCGCGAGCCAGACGCTGGCTGTCCACGCCATGATCGTCGATACACGCGACGAAGCCGCTGCCGCTTTCTATCGCAAGTACGGCTTTGTCCCCTTTGCCGACAACCAGCGGCAACTCCTGCTGCCGATGGCCACGCTGCGCCAACTGCTGGCGCTCTGAACCTGCTATCGGTGACTATCGCCGGCCGGCAGATTCGGTAGGCAGCAACGGCGCCGGGTCAAGGCAGCTGCCGCACATCAACCCGCTTTCAGTCGTACGTAATCGTATAGATCAGGTCCACCGCGCTGGTCTTGCCGGTCTGCCCGCGCGCCGTCAGGCGGCGCGTGATGTCGTAGAACATGTACAGCGTGCTGGCCGCGCCGGACATGCCAGCCTCGTACGTGACGTACAACTGGTCGGACAGGCGCTTGCCTATCGCCACGCCGCTTTCGCTCACACCCACTTCGTCGAAGCCCAGGCCCTCGGTCAGGTTGCCCGCCAGCAGGCCCAGAGCGGCCCGCTGCATGGCGTTGCCGTCGCCGCCGCCACCCGTACCGGGTGCGCGCCCCAATACCACCCATGACAGTGTTTCGGCGTCGGGCAGCTGTGGCTCGGAGTACAAGGCCACGCGCGGCGCCAGCGCGGTACCGGTGACACGCACACCCGCGCGCACGTCGATGTTGGGGCGCACGGCCAGCAGGTCCAGCGACGGGTTGCTGTAGGGACCGTTGAACATCACGATGCCGGTCTCCACGTTCAATGCCTGGCCCCAGGCGCGGAAGCGGCCTTCGTCGGTGCGGATCTCGCCGACGATGGCGATCGGGTCATTGCCGCTCTTGACGCTGCGAATGGTCAGTTCGCCTTGCAGGCGCGTGGTGATGCCATAGCCCTGCAGCGCGAAATCGCGCCCCAGGTCCAGCTTGACCTCCATGTCCATGGGCTGGGCGGTCTGCAGCTCGCCGCGGGCCTGGGCCTCGTCCTGCTTTGCTTCGGCCTGCCGGTCGCTGGCGCGCACGACCACCACGTCGTCGCCCAAGGTCGGCGCGCCTGAATCGGGCAGCGTGATCGACGCGCGATCGACATGGACGTCGCCACGTACGCGCAGGCGTCCATCGGCCAGGCCGGCCGACAGCTCGCCACTGACGCTGACCTGCCGGTCGTTGCGCACCAGCACCTGCATGCGCTCGAGCCGGGCGTTCGCGTCCAGCGCGATACCGGAATTCTGCGCCGTGGCATGGGCCACGCCGCTCCAGTCGATGCGGCCATTGGCGACCATCCGGCCACGCTCGGTCGGCGCCTGGGTGCGGTTGCCGCTCATGCCGCGCACGTAGGCGTGGCTGCCGGTCCCCCCTTGCAGCACCAGCTCCTCGATGTCGAGGCGATGGCCGTTCAGCCTCGCGCGCAGGCGGCCGTCGTGCAGATCCACGCCGTCGAGCACCGAGCGCAGATTCAAGCCGTCGACCCGGATCGGGCCCTGCAGCTGTGGCGCCTGGACGGTGCCGGCGAGCTTGACGTCGGCGTCCAAGGCCCCGGTGATGCGCCAGCCCAGCGGTGCCAGGCTGCCCCAGACGCCCAGGTCCTGCAGCTGCGCGCGCACCTGCCCGCCCAGAGGGGCATCGTCTGGCAGCGTCCAGCCGCCTGCCTGCCGCGCCAGGCGGGTCTGCGCCCGGCCCTGGATGACGCCTGCGCGCTCGGTGTCCCAATCGAGCCGGGCTTGAACCTCGTCGCCGTTGGATTGCACCAGCAGTTCCAGCTTCCTGATGCCGGCAGCCACGCCGCGCGTGCGTGTGCTGTCGTTCACCTCGATGCGCGTGTCGT
>CALLYQ010000324.1 GCA_937858875.1 uncultured Lautropia sp.
TTGCCTGCTTATCCCGCGTGCCTTGCTGCTCGACGTGCCGGCGCCTGGCAAGGCGGCGATGATCGCCAGCGTGCTGCTGGTGCTGGTCGTCGAACTGATCAATTCGGCGATCGAAGCTGCCGTCGACCGGATCTCGCTCGAACGCCACGAGCTGGCCGGGCGTGCGAAGGATCTCGGCAGCGCGGCAGTCATGCTCGCGCTGGTCGTCGTCGCGGTCGTCTGGAGCCTGGTGCTGTTCGGCTGAATGGTGCTGTTCGGCTGAAGCACGCCGGCTGTTCGGCCGAAGCGCCGTCGCCGCCACTATCCAGCCCCTGGATCCAGCCCCAGCTTGTCGAGCACCCGCACGGTACTTTGATATCCGATCTCGACGATCTCTGCAGTGCGTCGGTAGTCCATGAACCGGATCGATCCGAGCGGCGGCTGGATCAGCACCTCGGGCTGGTCCTGCAGCAGCGTCGCCTGCGTGATGCGCGCCTGCATGATGTACATCGAGGCCAGCAGCACGTCGAGGATGCCCGGCAGGCGCTCGCGACTCAGCCACTCGCGCAGGTTCGCGATGCCCGGCGGCTGGAACGACTCGAAGCCGTCGAGCACCTGTGTCAGCGCATGCGCGATCGCGCCGTTGGCTCCGTGATCGGCCGCTTGCGGCAGGCGTTGCCGGCTCGTCACGATGTCGTGGTTCAGGTCGACGGCGATCACCAGGTCGGCCCCGAGCGCTCGCGCGGCGCTCACTGGCACCGGATTGACCAGGCCCCCGTCGACCAGCACCCGGCCGTTGCTGCGTACCGGCGTGAATACGCCGGGCACCGCGATGCTGGCGCGGACGGCCGCGATCAGGTCGCCGCTGCCGAGCACGACCTCCTCGCCGGTGGCGATGTCGGTGGCCATCGCGCGAAACGGCATCGGCAGCTCTTCGATGTTCGCCTGCTGTACGTGCGCGCGCATGAAGTCGCCGATCTTGACGCCGTCGAGCAGCCCCGAACGCGGAAAGACCGGATCGAGCAGCGACGCGATGCTGGCCCAGTCGAAGCCGAGGAAATCGCGCTCGAGTCGTTCGAGTTGTCCGGCAGCGAAGATCGCACCGACGAACGCTCCCATGCTGGTCCCGGCGACGACGTCGACCTGGATGCCCGCATCGCGCAGCGCGCGCAGCACGCCGATATGAGCCAGCCCGCGCGCCGAGCCGCTGCCGAGCGCGACGCCGATGCGGCGCCGTCCCTCGCCGAGGCGGGCGCCCGGCGCCACGGAGACAGCACCGGTGCCCGCCGCCGGCCCCGCACCCTCGCCCGCGTCCGGCTCTCGCATCACCTCAGCCCGAACCGGCTCCCGGCCACATCTCGTCGCCTTTCAGCCCGTCGCCGCCAAGCAGGTGTCCGAGCCGCAGCGCCTTCGTACGCAGGTAACCGGCGTTGTACGTGTTGGGCACGATCTGCAGCGGCACGCGTTCGGCCACGACGATGCCGCTGCGCTCGAGCGCGCTGATCTTGCGCGGATTGTTGGTCATCAGGCGCAGCCCCCGGATCCCGAGCATCTCGAGCATCACCGCTGCGACGCGGTAGTCGCGCGAGTCGACCGGCAGACCGAGCTGGTGGTTCGCGTCGACGGTGTCGGCACCGGCGTCCTGCAGGCTGTAGGCGCGGATCTTGTTCAGAAGCCCGATACCGCGCCCTTCCTGGCGCAGGTAAACGAGCACGCCGCGGCCTTCGGCAGCGATCGCGGCGAGCGCCGATTCGAGCTGAGCGCCGCAGTCGCAACGCAGGCTGTACAGCCCGTCGCCGGTCAGGCACTCGGAGTGCAGCCGCCCGAGTACCGGAGCGCCGTCGGAAACGTCGCCGAAGGTCAGCGCGACATGCTCGCGGCCGCTCGCCAGCTCCTCGAACCCGTGCAGATCGAAGACGCCCCATCGCGTCGGCAGGCGACACGACGCCGCCAGGCGAACCGCCGGCTGCGCCGGATCGGCGGCCTGCGGCGTGTCTGTCTTGTCGGAGGTTGGGATCTGTTGCTCCTGGCTGGCGATACGGCGAACAGGAACTTATACATCGCCCGCCCGGGATCGACAAAATCGGCGGCGGGTCCACGACTGTTGGTTTCCCCGGCGGCACGTGGCATATTGGCCCGATAACGGCAGTTGGGGAGACGACAGTGAAAGAACAGAAAGCCAGTGCCGGCGAGCCCGGCATTCCTCCGGTCGTGGCTGCCGGCGCCTCGATGCTGCCGGAAACCGAGGCGGTCAGCGTCGACAAGATCCGTGATCTGCTGTTCGGCAACCAGATGCAGGACTACGATCGCCGCTTCGCGACCCTCGAAGAGCGCTTCCTGCAGCGGCTGCGCGACGTCGAAACCGAGGGCACCCGGAACCTCGGCGTTTTCGAGGCAAACTCGAAGAAGCAGATCGAATCGGTCGCAGCGCAGCTGCGCGAAGAAAAGGACGCGCGGGCCGACGCCGAGAAGGAGATCGAGCGCACGCTGCGCGAGACGATCCAGTCGCTCGAGAAGCGGGTGCGCCAGTTGTCGGACCAGCTCGCGCAGCTCGAACGCGAACTCGGGGACCGCGTCACGCAGGAGTCGCAGGGCTTGCGAGAGGAGCTGAAGCGGCGCAACGACGACACACGCTCGGTATTCGACCGCACGATCGCCGAACTCGGCGGCGCCAAGACCGATCGCAAGCTGCTCGCGGGTCTGTTCGCCGAACTCGCCAAGTGCCTGAGCCAGGACACCGGCGCCCAGGCGCGCGGCAACGGCAGCGATCCGGTGCGTCCCTGGCAGGCGGGCTAGAGGCTGCCAGGCGATGGCAAGTCTCGAGCCCTCCTGACGCGCGGCGGCGAGACGTCGAAGCCGCCCCCCGATGGGCGCGTCCGGACGCACGCTCGGCTGGCTGCTGAACGAATCGGCCAGCGATACCGGCGTCGACCGCGACGCGCTCGCCCGGGCGCTGCTCGAGCTCACGCGCGAGGCCGAGCGCGAAAAGGCGGCCAGCGCCGCCGCCGCGGCACAGGATCCCCGGCTCGAACAGCTTCGCCGGCTGCTGCTCGGCCATGACATCGCGACGCTGTCGCGGCTGCGCGAACGGATCGACGATCCGGAGCTGTTCGCAGACGCGGTCAGCCACGCACTGCCGAGCGCCGTGGCGCAGGCCACAGCACGCGACCAGCGCCTCGGCGAGGTGCTGGCACCGACGCTGGCGAGCGCGACGCAGAGCTCGATCCGCCGGGACCCGCGCACGCTGGTCAACATCATCTATCCGGTCATCGTGCCGGCGATTCGCCGCTCGATCACCGAGACGATCGACGCGACCTTCGAGTCGCTGAACCAGACCCTCGCCTGGAGCCTGAGCTGGCGCGGGCTCAAATGGCGCCTCGAGGCCTGGCGCACCGGCGTGCCCTTCGCGCAGGTCGTGCTGCGCCATACGCTCGTCTATCGGGTCGAGCACGTGTTCCTGATCCACCGGCACACCGGGCTGCTGATCGCACAGGCCACCGCGCAGGACGCGGCCAGCCAGGATCCGCAACTCGTTTCGTCGATGCTGGTGGCGATCCAGGATTTCGTCCGCGATTCGTTCGCCAGCGGCCAGGACGATGCTCTCGACTCGCTGCGCCACGGCGACCTGCTGCTGTGGTGCGAGCAGGGTCCGGCGGCCTCGCTGGTTGCGGTGATCCGCGGCACGCCGCCTGAATCGCTGCATGCGGTGCTCAACGATGCGCTGATGCGCATCCACGGCGAGCGCGGCCAGGCCTTGGCCGATTTCGACGGAGACAGCGCGCCTTTCGCCGATGTTTCGGCGCAACTGGCCGAATGCGTGCAGCTTCGCCAGGTGTCGCCGCATGGACGGCGCCGCCGGCGGCGCCGGCCGTGGCTGGCCGCGCTGCTGCTGCTTGCCGCGCTCGCCATCGCCAGCGACGCCTGGCGCCAGTCGCGTCACGAGGCCGGCCTGTGGGCGAACTACGTCGAGCGCCTGCGCGCCGAACCGGGCATCGTCGTCGCCAGTGCCGGCAAGACGGGCGAAGGCTGGCACCTGAGCGGACTGCGCGATCCGCTGGCGGCCGACCCCGACCGCCTGCTGCACCTGTCCGGGCTCGACCCGCGGCGCGTCGACGCGCATTGGCAACCGTATCAGGCGCTGAA
>CALLYQ010000325.1 GCA_937858875.1 uncultured Lautropia sp.
GGCGATCATCACGATCACGCTGGCGCTCGGCGTGCGGCGCATGGCCCAGCGCAACGCGATCGTCCGGCATCTGCCCTCGGTCGAGTCGCTGGGCTCGGTCACCGTGATCTGCTCGGACAAGACCGGCACGCTGACCCGCAACGAGATGACCGTGCAGCGCGTGGCCACCGCCGGCCGCGTCTATCAGGTCGACGGCTCCGGCTACGCACCCGAAGGCGGGTTCACGACCGGCGGGCAGGCCGTCGCCGTCGACGAAGAACACGAGCTGCGCGAGATCGCCCGCGCGGCGCTGCTGTGCAACGACTCGCAGCTGCGCCAGGTCGAAGGCATCTGGCAGCTCGAAGGCGACCCCACCGAGGGTGCGCTGCTCGCGCTGGCGCTGAAGGCCGGCTTCGACCAGGACGCCGAGCGCGGCACGATGCCGCGCGTCGACGTGATCCCTTTCGAGTCCGAGCACCGCTTCATGGCCACGCTGCACCACGACCACGCCGGCCATGGCTTCATTTACGTGAAGGGCGCGCCGGAAGTCGTGCTCGACATGTGTGAGACGCAGCGGCTGGGCGGGATCGATGCGGCGCTCCTTCAAGATGCGCCGCTCGATCACGACTACTGGCGACGAGCCTGCACTGACCTGCCTGCGCGCGCCCTGCGGATGCTGGCTGTTGCAGTGCGCCGGGTGCCGTCGGACAAGGGCGAACTGACCTTCGACGACCTGCGCTCCGGCTTCACCATGCTCGCGGTGTTCGGCAGCATCGATCCGCCGCGCGAGGAAGCGAAGGACGCCATTGCCCAGTGCCAGTCGGCCGGCATCCGGATCAAGATGATCACCGGTGATCATGCCGAGACCGCGCGCGCGATCGGCGCCCAGCTCGGTATCGGCCTCGGCAAGCCGGCGCTGACCGGCGCCGAGATCGAACTGATCGACGACGAACATCTGCGCCGCGTGGCCACCGAGATCGACGTCTTCGCCCGCGTGAGCCCCGAGCACAAGCTGCGGCTCGTCGAAGCGCTGCAGGCCGAGGGACACGTCGTGTCGATGACCGGCGACGGCGTCAACGACGCACCGGCGCTCGAACGTGCCGACGTCGGTGTCGCGATGGGCGGCAAGGGCACCGAGGCGGCGAAGGAGGCGGCCGATATCGTTCTTACCGACGACAACTTCGCGACGATCGGCAACGCCGTGCGCGAAGGCCGCGGCATCTACGACAACATCCGCAAGTTCATCCTGTTCATGCTGCCGACCAACGGCGGCGAAGCGCTGGTCGTGCTCGCGGCGATCCTGTTCGCGCTGCCGCTGCCGCTGACGCCGGCGCAGGTGTTGTGGATCAACATGGCCACGGTCAGCACGCTCGGCCTGGCGCTGGCCTTCGAAGAAACCGAATCCGACGTCATGCGCCGCCCGCCGCGCGATCCGCGCGAGAAGCTTCTGACCGGTTTCTTCGTCTGGCGCGTGGCGATGGTCTCGGTGCTGATGATGATCGGCGCGCTCGGCCTGTTCCTGTGGGAACTGTCGCGCGGCTCGAGCCTGGCGCTGGCGCAGACGGTTGCCGTCAACGCCGTCGTCGTGGCCGAGATGTTCTACCTGGTCAACAGCCGGCACATCTACGGCTCGGTGCTGTCCTTCGAAGGGCTGTTCGGCAACCGCCACGTGATCGCCGCGATCGCCGCCTGCATCGTGCTGCAGATCGCTTTCACGCACACGGCGTTCTTCCAGAGCGTGTTCAGGTCCACCGACCTCGGCGCGGCCGAATGGGGACGGGTCGTGCTGGCGGGCGCGTTCGTGTTCGCCGTCTCCGAGATCGAGAAGGCGGTCATCCGGGCGTTCGGCTGGGGGCCGTACAGGCAGTCGGCGGGCCTCACGCAGGGGGCTTCCGCGGCGGCGGCGACGCCGGCTGGGGCGGCATCTTCGACGGGAACGAGGACGCAGGAGAGCGGCGCCCGGGCACAATGACCGGCATCAGGGACGCAACAGAACCCCACCGACAAGGAGCCAAGGAATGGCAACGATCTTCGAGCGACTGTATGCCGGCGAACTGCCGTGCGCGCGGGTCTGGCAGGACGAACACGTGTTCGCGTTCATGGACGCCGGCCAGGTCAACGACGGCCACGTGATCGTGGCCTCGATCAAGCCCTATGAAACGCTGCTGGACGCCGACGAGGAAACCGCCGTCGCGATGATGCGCGCCGCGCGCCTGATCGCGATTGCAGTGGAACAGGAGTTCGCCGCCGACGGCGTGACGATCCTGCAGGCGAACCGCGTCGCCGGCTGGCAGACGGTGCCGCATCTGCACTTGCACGTGCTGCCGCGGCGCAACGGGGATGCGGTGACGCTGGGGTGGCCGCGACGGGAGCCGGGAATCGAGGCGCTGCAGGCGTTGGCGGCGCGGATACGTCTTTGACAGCACGGCCCGTAAATCACAAGCGCTTCGAACGGTGGGTGCAGGCAAGTCATACGGTAGCCGTTGACATACCATATTAGGTATAGGCACCATACGAATGTGGCGCATTCTCGAGCACCTTCGTGTCGATCGTCAGCTTCGAGGCGCCCCGCGCGAGGTCTTGGTCCGATACGAGAAATGGAAGGACATCGCTGCCATATCGGGACAGCCAGGACTACATCTGATCAAGGGCTTTCACGACGAAGCGTTGTCGGGACAGTGGGCCGGACACCGCTCCTCGCGGCTCGGCATCCAGTGGCGAGTGATCTACCGGGTCGAGGCTGCAGAGATTCGGATCCTCGTGGTATCGGTCACGCCCCATGACTACCGGAGAGGATAAGTGAAGGATTTTCGCCCCGCAAAGAAGCGTGTCGAGGTTTCCGTGGGAGAGTCGGTTCGGGTGATGCGCGAGCTTCAAGAGTTGAGTCAGAACGACCTTGCCGCTCTCACCGGGATCCCCCAATCGACGCTCTCTGCCATCGAGAACGATCGCGTCAGGCTGGGCGTGGAACGCGCAAAGATGCTTGCGCGTGCGCTCAAGTGTCATCCGGGGGTGTTGGTCTTCCCCGGATGGAACGTTGAACTCGCCAATGCGGCGTGACGGATGAGTGGTATCGACGAGTCGAAAATGCGGAAAGCCGGCGATCAGAACATGATCGCCGAGTGTTTCCTCATTCGAGCCGACCGCTGACTCCGCCCGCCTCCGACGGGCGGGCGCCGCTACTTCGAGTGCTTCTCGATCAGCCCCTTCGCAGCTTCGAGCAGCTCCCGGCCCTTGAAGCCCTTGCTGTCGATTTCCTTGACCCAGTCCTCGTCGACCTGGCTGGCCGCTTTCCTGAAGGGCTCGGCCTCTTCGGGGCTCAGCGTGTAGATGACGCTGCTGGCGATGTCGGTCGTGGCCTTGCGCCCCTTCGCATCGTTGCCCTGCTGGACTTTGCCGAGCCAGGCCGAGGTTTCGAGACCCGAGTTCGCGTCGATGACCTTCTTCAGGTCGGCCGGCAGCGAGTCGTACCTGGCCTTGTTCATCGCGAGCACGAAGGTCGTCGTGTAGAGCGCGCCGCTCTTCGGATCGAATTCGGCGTGGTAGCGGGTCAGCTCGTTGACCTTGACCGAGGGCACGACTTCCCAGGGAATCACGGCGCCTTCGATCACGCCTTTGGACAGCGCATCGGGGATCTGCGGCAGCGGCATGCCGACCGGCGTGGCACCCAGCGAGGTCAGCATCTTCGTGGCCAGGCGCGTCGGGCCGCGCACCTTCAGGCCCTTCATGTCCTCTACGGTCTTGACCTGCTTGTCCTTCGTATGGATCACGCCCGGCCCGTGCACGTGCAGCGCCAGCACCTGAACGCCCTTGAACTCGTCCTTGGCGTGCGTCTGCGTGTACTCCCAATAGGCCTTCGACGTGGCTTCGGCGTTCGTCATGATGAACGGCAGTTCGAAGACCTCGATGCGTGGGAACCGGCCCGGCGTGTTGCCGGGCAGCGTCCAGACGATGTCGACGACGCCGTCGCGCATCTGGTCGAACAGGTCGCGCGGCGAACCGCCGAGCTGCATCGCCGGATAGCGCTCGAACTTGATCTTTCCGCCGGACTCCTTCTCGACCTTGTCCATCCACGGCTGGTGCATGTCGAGCCAGACGTTCGACTGCGGGGCCATGAAGGTATGGAACTTCAGCGTTACGGTTTCCTGCGCCGCGGCCGGTGCGGCCAGGGCGCCGGCGAGCCCGGCAGCCATCAGCGCGCGGGTGAATGTGCGTCGAGTCGTCATCTTGATGTCTCCTGGATTTCTTCCGGCTGCGGGCCGGTTCATGTTGTGCGACAGAATGCGGTCCTCTCGTTCAGTATTGCCGATCGGGTGTCCGCACGACCAGTCCGGCCAGATCTTCGCGCATTTCGATCTGGCACGACAAGCGGCTGCCCGGTCGACGCTCGGCGACGACTTCAGCGAGCATCCTCGATTCGTCGGCCGATGGCGCGGGCAGGCGATCGCGCCA
>CALLYQ010000326.1 GCA_937858875.1 uncultured Lautropia sp.
AGTCGTAGGTGCCGGGCGTCCAGCCGAGCATGTAGAACGAGGTGTTGCGCGACAGAATCTTCGGGAAGTAGGTGCCCTTGGTCTCGGCCTCGAGGTTCACCTTGACGCCGATGCGCGCGAGCATCCCCGAGACCGCCTGGCAGATTTCGCCGTCGTTCACATAGCGATCGTTCGGGCAGTTCATCTTCACTTCGAAGCCCTCGGGGTAGCCGGCTTCGGTCAGCAATTTCTTCGCGGCCTCCGGATCGTGGGGCAGCCGCTTGTTCAGTGCCGGATCGAAACCCTTGATGCCTGGCGCGACCATCAATGCGGTCGGCGTGGCGGCGCCGCGCATGATTCGCGACTTGATCGCCTCGATGTCGATCGACTGGAAGAAGGCCTGGCGTACCCGGACGTCCTTGAACGGGTTCTTGCCCTTGATGTTGGAGAACAGCAGCTCGTCGCGCGACTGGTCCATGCCCAGGAAGATCGTGCGCAGTTCGGGGCCCTGCAGCACGTTCACGGCGGTGTTTTTCTGCAGCCGTGCGATGTCCTGTACGGGGACCGGCTGCATCATGTCGATCTCGCCGGAGATCAGCGCAGCCACGCGCGTGGCGTCGTTGCCGATCGGCGTGAAGACGACCTCGTCGACGTTCGATTCGATCTTGTTCCAGTAGGTTCCGTTGCGAACCAGCACGGTACGCACGCCCGGATCGCGCGACTTGAGCCGGAACGGGCCGGTGCCGTTGGCCTTGAACGAGGCGGTGTTCTCGATGCCCTTGCGCTTGTCGACGGGCCGCTCGGCCTTGTTCTCGACCGACCACTTCTCGCTCATGATGTAGACGAGCGAGAGTACGTCGGGGAGGATCGGGAACGGTGCCTTCGTGACGATATCGACCGTATGCTCGTCGATCTTCCGGACTTCGGCGACTTCGTTGACGTAGGACTTCATGTCCGAGCCCTCGCCAGCCACGCGAGCGAGGCTGAACAGCACGTCGTCGGCGGTGAACGGTGTGCCGTCGTGGAACTCGACGTCCTTGCGCAATCGGAATCGCCAGACGGTCGGACTGGTCTGCTCCCATTGGGTGGCCAGGCCCGGCGCCAGCCCGAGCTTCTTGTCGCGCGCGACCAGCGGTTCGTAGATGTTGCCGGTGAACGAGAGCTGCAGCGATTCGTTCAGCGAGTGGGGGTCCATCGACAGCGCGTCGCCCTGGTCGGCGATGCGGAAGGTCTTCGCGCCTGCCGCGCCGGCCAGCGCCAGCGTCAGTGCGAGCGCCAGCGCGCCCTTGCGCAGCGCCG
>CALLYQ010000327.1 GCA_937858875.1 uncultured Lautropia sp.
GCCGGCCGACTACCACCTCGTGCACCTGGGCGCGCGCGCGATGGGCGGTGCCGGGCTCGTGTTCGCCGAGATGAGCTGCGTTTCGCCCGACGCGCGGATCACGCCCGGCTGCCCGGGCCTGTGGAACGACGCGCAGCGCGACGGCTGGAAACGCATCGTCGACTTCGTTCACGGCAACAGCGACGCGAAGATCGCTATCCAGCTCGGCCACGCCGGCGCGAAAGGCGCGACGCGCGTGGCCTGGGAGGGCATCGACGAGCCGCTCGAAGAGGGCGCCTGGCCGTTGATCTCGGCTTCGCCGCAGCAGTATCTCGACGGCGTCAGCCAGTGGTCTCACCCGATGACGCGCGAGGACATGGACCGCGTGACTGCCGACTTCGTGCGCAGTGCGCGGCGTGCAGCCGAAGCCGGCTTCGACTGGCTGGAGCTGCACTGCGCGCACGGCTACCTGCTGTCGAGCTTCATCTCCCCGCTGACGAACCTGCGCACCGACGAATACGGCGGTTCGCTGGCCAATCGGCTGCGCTATCCGCTCGAGGTGTTTCGCGCGGTGCGCGAAGCCTGGCCGGCCGACCGGCCGATGTCGGTACGGATCTCGGCGCACGACTGGGTCGAGGGCGGCATCACGCCCGACGACGCGGTCGAGATCGCGCGCGCGTTCAAGGAGGCCGGCGCCGACATGATCGATTGCTCGTCGGGCCAGGTCAGCAAGAAGGAGCAGCCGGTGTTCGGCCGCATGTTCCAGACACCGTTCGCCGACCGCGTGCGCAATGAAGCCGGCATCTCGACGATCGCCGTCGGCGCGATCTCGGAGGCCGACCACGTCAACGGCATCATCGCCGCCGGGCGGGCCGACCTGTGCGCGGTGGCGCGACCGCACCTCGCGAATCCGGCCTGGACGCTTCTCGAAGCGGCCAAGATCGGCTACCTCGACCTGCCGTGGCCGAAGCAGTACCGGGCGGCGAAGATGCAGCTCGAACGCAATCTGGAGCGCGAGCGTGCGCAGGCCGCGCAGGTCGCCGGCCTGTCGCCGCTCGAGCAGGCGAACCGCGCGCAGGGGGTCTGATGGTCTTCACCGAGCTTCCGCTGCGTGAACGCCATGCACTGGTGACCGGTGCGGCGCGCGGGATCGGCGCGGCGATCGCGCGCCGCCTGGCGGCCGACGGGGCACTGCTGACGCTGCTCGGCCGTCAGGCCGAAGCGCTGCAGGCGCTGGCCGCCGAGTTGCCTGGCGCCGTGCAGTGCGTCGTGGCCGACATCGGCGAGCCGGACCAGGTCAAGGCGGCCTTCGAGCAGGCGCGCGAGCGCTTCGGCGGCGTCGACATCCTCGTCAACAACGCCGGCCAGGCCGAGAGCGCGCCGTTCACGAAGACCTCGCTCGAGCTCTGGCAGCGGATGCTGCAGGTCAACCTGACCGGCAGCTTCCTCTGTACGCAGGCTGCGCTGCCGCACATGCTGGAAGCCGGCTGGGGACGGATCGTGAACATCGCCAGCACGGCCGGGCTCAGGGGCTACGCCTACGTTCCGGCCTACGTCGCGTCCAAGCACGGCGTCGTCGGGCTGACCCGTTCGCTGGCGCTCGAAGTGGCCCGCAAGGGGATCACCGTGAACGCCGTCTGCCCCGGCTACACCGAGACCGGGCTGCTGCAGGACAGCATCGACAAGATCGTCGAAAAGACCGGACGCAGCCGCGAGGAGGCGATGGCGCAGCTCGTGGCCGGCAACCCGCAGGACCGGATCGTGCGGCCGGCCGAGGTCGCCGATGCGGTGAGCTGGCTCTGCGGCGACGGCGCCTCGGCGGTCACCGGCCAGGCGATCGCCGTCTGCGGCGGAGAAACCGCATGAAGCGCGACGACGCTTCGCGTGCACTACTGCGCGAGGCCGACGAGCTCGGCCACGAGGCGAGGCTGCGCAGCGGCGATCACGCGGCGCTGAAGCTCTGGCTGCGCATGCTGTCGTGCACGACGCAGATCGAAGCCGAGATCCGGCGCCGCCTGCGCGCACGCTTCGGCGTCTCGCTGGCCCGCTTCGACTACCTGGCGCAGCTCTACCGGCGTCGCGAAGGCCTGCGCATGCGCGAGCTGTCGCGCTTCCTGATGGTGACCGGCGGCAACGTCACCGGGCTGACCGACGAGCTCGAGCGTGACGGCCTGGTCGTGCGCGAAAGCAGTCCGACCGACCGGCGCTCATGGATCGTGCGGCTCACCCCGGAGGGCGAGCGGTGCTTCGAAGCGATGGCCGAAGCGCACGAGGGCTGGATCCTCGAGCTGTTCGGCGGCTTCGACGAGGCCACGATCCATCGGCTCTACGAGCAGCTCGGCGAGCTGCGTGTGCAATTGACGAACAACGACCGACCGATCGAGGAGAAGGCATGGAAGCAGGCATGAGCGACGCGAAATCCGACTTGCAGGTGCTGCTCCCGCCCGGCTGGCCGCGGCCGAAGGGTTATGCGAACGGCGTCGCCGCCCGCGGCCGCAGCGTGCACATCGCCGGCATGATCGGCTGGGACACCGACGAGCGGCTGGTCGGCGACGACATCGTCGCCCAGGCGCGCAAGGCGCTCGAGAACATCGTGGCCGTGCTCGCCGAAGCCGGCGGCCGGCCCGAACACCTGGTGCGAGTGACCTGGTACGTGACCGACAAGCGCGAATACCTGGCCGCCGGCCGCGAGATCGGCGCCGCCTACCGCGAGATCATCGGTTCGTACAACGCCGCGATGAGCGCGGTGGAGGTCAGCGCGCTGATGGAAGACGGCGCGAAGATCGAAATCGAAGCGACGGCGGTGGTGCCCGACTGAGTTCGCGCGGGACGGCAGGCGAAGGCCGAATCGGCTTTCAGTTCATGTCGACGGTGCGCGCGTCGTTGCTGTCGTGAATACCGGCCCGCCGGTCGGCGTCGGCGCGCACCTGCGCTGGCAGCCGGTTCAGCATCCAGCGGATCGCCGCCGGGATCAGCACGAAGTCGTCGACGAGGCCGATGAACGGGATCGCCGCCTCGGGGATCAGGTCGATCGGCGAGACCAGGTACAGCAGCAGCAGCGCTGTGCCCCCCTTCAGCCAGCCCGGGGCGTGCGGGTGGCGCAATGCGTACCAGAGGCGGCGCGCGTCGCCCTTAACCAGGACCCACAGCATCGAGAACTTCTTCCACATGGCTCGGACCTCTTTTCGGCAGGGTCGCCGCGCGAGCCGGCGTACCAGCGACCCATATGGGGTGCGTCGGCCGATGGACAAGAGTGAAGCTGTCCATCCTCAGTGACAGTCGTCCTCACGCTGGTGACGGATGGCGGCAACCAGAACCTCGTGGTCGCTGACGATCTCGAACAGCGCTACGTATCCCGCAGAGCCGAAAGGAATGATCAACTCCCGCTCATACGGGTTGTCTTCCGCCATGCGGCAGGTGAAGGGGTTGGTCTGCAGGATGCTCATCTGGGCGTGGATCGCCCGGACTGCCCTTTCGGGAAGATCGAAGTCGCCATGCTCCAAGGCTTGTTCGAACAGGAAGTCCTCCAGGCGCGCCAGATCGTCCTGTGCTTCCTTGGTCAGATAGACCGAGTATTTCAAGTGTTCCCGGCAGACCGCTCGGGAATGGTGCTATGAGGGGCCACGCGGGCCTGCAGGCGCGCCCGCATGTCAGCGAGCGCCTGGTCGAGCGGGACACGATCACCCGATACCTTGGCTTTCGCCAGCGAGGCGCGCCCGCGCGCCAAGAAAGCCTGCTGGAGTCTGCGGCGACGGGCGGCAGCAAGCACTGAGGCTTCCACGAACTGCGAAAGACTCTCGCCTTCGCGCAGCGCGCTTTCGACTTCCTGACGCACGGCGGGCGTAACACGAACCGGAGGGATCTGAGCTGACTTCATGAGGGAACAGTGTATCGCAAATGCTATACGCCGCATACTGCTCAAAAGCCGCTTGAAAGTTCGGGGTCGACGCAAGCCGATAGCCTGAAGTTCCACCGTGCTGCCGGCGCCGGAAGTTCCGGATAGCCGGCCCACCTCCGACAGGACAGGTCGTTCAGTCGATCAACTGATGACGCAGCGCATACGCAGCGATCTCGGCATTGCTCGACACCCCGAGCTTTTCCAGCACCCGGGCGCGGTAGACGCTGACCGTCTTCGGCGACAGCGACAGCGACTCGGCGATCTCGGACAGCCTCTTGCCGCGCGCAATCAGCATCAGCGTCTGCATCTCGCGTTCGGACAACTGCTCGTGCGGCCGGTTCGCGTGCTTGCCGGTCACGGCGTCGAGCAGCAGGTGCGCGATCGAAGGCGTCAGGAATTTTCGGCCCGAGGCCACGGTGCGCACGGCCTCGACGATCTGCGCCGGATTCGCCGACTTGTTCAGGTAACCCATGGCGCCGCCGCGCAGCGCACGCAGGCCGTACTGGTCTTCCGGATGCTGGGACAGCATGACGACGCGGATCGGGCTCTGTTCGGCTGCAAGCGATTCGAGCACCTCGATGCCGCTACGCCCGGGAAGATTCACGTCGAGCAGCATCACTTCGCAGCACTGGCGGCGCAGCAGATCACGCAGCGAGCCGTAGTCGCCGGCCTCGCCGACGACCTCGATATCGCCGGCCTCGGCGAGCGTCTCGCGCAGCCCGCGCCGGATCAGCGCATGGTCGTCGACGAGCACGACCCGGATCATGTGTCGGCCGTATTCGCGAAGTCGGCGACGGCGAGCCGCGGCGCGCAGGCTGCGTCACCCGTGGGCATCGGCATCGACAACAGCACGCAGGTGCCGCCGCGCACGCCGGGCGCCACGTCGATCCAGCCGCCCACGCGACGCGCGCGCTCGGCGAGACCGCGAAGGCCGAAGGAGGCCGGTTTGCCGAGGTCCTGCGAGCCGATGCCGATACCGTCGTCGCTGATTTCCAGCGACATCTGGTCGCCGCGCACGACGAGGTCGACCGCCACCGCGCTGGCCCGCGCGTGCTTGCCGATGTTCGTCAACGACTCCTGCAGCGTCCGGAAGACCGTCATCGCCGCCTCGCCGGCCAGCGGCAGCAAGTCGACATTGCTGTCGAACGCCACCACCAGGCCGGTGCGGCGTCGAAACTCGTCGATCTGCCAGCGAAGTGCCTGGACCAGGCCGTCGTCCAGCACCGGCGGGCGCAGGTCGCGCTGGATGCGTTGCGCGCACTGCATGACCCGCGAGAGCGTGTCCATCGCCAGGCTTGCGCGATCGGCGCTGCGCGCGTCGCCATTGCGCGCGATCCAGGCGAGGTCGAAGTGCAGCGCCGACAGCGTGCCGCCGATCTCGTCGTGGATCTCGCGGGCCAGCGAGCTGCGCGTCTCGTCGATGACCGACTCGCGGTGCGCAAGCAGTTCGTGCAGCCGGCGTTCCGAGATTTCCAGCGCGCG
>CALLYQ010000328.1 GCA_937858875.1 uncultured Lautropia sp.
CCCGCGACCCCCGGCGTGACAGGCCGGTATTCTAACCAACTGAACTACCACTCCAGTATCTCTTCGGGCGCTGCGCTGGTGGGTGCTGAGAGGCTCGAACTCCCGACCTACGCCTTGTAAGGGCGCCGCTCTACCAACTGAGCTAAGCACCCCCGCTTCGCCCCAGCCGAACGAATTTCTGAAAACCTTGTTCTTCGCTCAGCTGCAAAGACCAGTAGTATACACGAAAAAAACGCGCCGAAGCCAGCGCGACACGACTGCCGGAACTCAGTTGATCGCGTCTTTCAGGCCCTTGCCCGGCCGGAACTTCGGCAGCTTGGCGGCCTTGATCTTGATCGTGTCGCCGGTGCGCGGATTGCGACCGGTCCGGGCGGCGCGCTTGCCGACCGAGAATGTGCCGAAACCGACCAGCGTCACCGAACCGCCTTTCTTCAGCGTCGTGCGGATCGCGCCGATCAGCGCATCGAGCGAGCGCCCCGCCGCAGCCTTCGAAATGTCGGCTTCTGTCGCGATATGGTCGATCAGTTCGGACTTGTTCACTCGTACCCCCTCACAGGATCTTGGTGGAATGGGCGCATTGGAATACGGCTGCGCGTTGATATTCTTGGGAGACGTGGCCGGGGTCGGCCAGCGTAGCAGAGCGCGTATTTAATCGCCCGGCCAGCGCAGTGTCAAGCCGCGCCAGCCGGTTCTCTGCCTGTCATCGAGCGCGCTGCCGACGCAGCGTTTCAGTGCGTGACGACGTCGCCCGCTGCCGGTTTGTCGGAGGCCGGCACGGCCGCGCCAGCCGCGTCGTCTTCGGGCAGCGGACGCGGGGCACGCTCGAGCGCAACCTCCAGGACACGGTCGATCCAGCGCACCGGAACGATCTCGAGGCGGTTCTTCACGTTGTCCGGAATCTCCGCCAGATCCTTCACGTTTTCTTCCGGAATCAGCACCGTCTTGATCCCGCCCCTATGCGCGGCGAGCAGCTTCTCCTTGAGCCCTCCGATCGCCAGCACCTCGCCGCGCAGCGTGATTTCGCCGGTCATCGCGACGTCGGCGCGCACAGGCACGTCGGTCAGCATCGAGACCAGCGCCGTCGTCATCGCAATGCCTGCGCTCGGACCGTCTTTCGGCGTCGCGCCTTCGGGCACGTGGATGTGCAGGTCGCGCTTCTCGTGGAAGTCGGCCGGTACGCCGAGCCGCTGCGCGCGCCTGCGCACGACGGTGATCGCCGCCTTGATCGATTCCTGCATTACGTCGCCGAGCTTGCCGGTGAAGGTCGTCTTGCCCTTGCCCGGAACTGCGACCGCCTCGATCGTCAGCAGCTCGCCCCCGACCTCGGTCCAGGCCAGACCGGTGACCTGGCCGATCTGGTTGTCCTTTTCGGCGATGCCGAAGCTGTAGCGGCGCACGCCGAGGAACTTGTCGAGGTTCTTCGGCCCGACGGTGATCTTGCGCTCCTGCCGGGCCTTGTCGCCCTGCTTGTTCAATAGCAGCGTCTTGACGACCTTGCGGCAGATCTTGCTGATCTCGCGCTCCAGCGAGCGCACGCCGGCCTCGCGCGTGTAGTAGCGCACGATGTCGCGCAGCGCCGCCTCGGTGACCGACAGCTCCTCGGGCTTCAGGCCGTTGTTGCGCATCTGCTTGGGGAGCAGGTAGCGCTGGGCGATGTTGACCTTCTCGTCTTCGGTATAGCCGGACAGCCGGATCACTTCCATCCGATCGAGCAGCGGCGGCGGGATGTTCAGCGTGTTGGCCGTGGCGACGAACATCACGTCGGACAGGTCGTACTCGACCTCGACGTAATGATCGACGAAGGTGCTGTTCTGCTCGGGATCGAGCACCTCGAGCAGCGCGCTGGCCGGGTCGCCACGGAAGTCCATGCCGAGCTTGTCGACCTCGTCGAGCAGGAACAGCGGGTTGCGCACGCCGACGCGCGCCAGGTTCTGCAGGATCTTGCCCGGCATCGAGCCGATGTAGGTGCGCCGGTGGCCGCGGATCTCGGCCTCGTCGCGCACGCCGCCGAGCGCCATGCGCACGAACTTGCGGTTCGTCGCGCGCGCGATCGACTGGCCCAGCGAGGTCTTGCCGACGCCGGGCGGCCCGACCAGGCACAGGATCGGCGACTTGAGCTTGTCGACGCGCTGCTGCACGGCCAGGTATTCGAGGATCCGTTCCTTGACCTTCTCGAGCCCGTAGTGGTCGTCGTCGAGCACCTTCTCGGCGTTGGTCAGATCGTCGTTGATCTTGCTCTTCTTCTTCCAGGGCAGCCCGATCAGCGTGTCGATGAAGTTGCGCACGACCGTGGCTTCGGCCGACATCGGCGACATCAGCTTGAGCTTCTTGAGCTCCGCCTCGACCTTCTTCAGCGCCTCCTTCGGCATCCGGGCGGCCTTGATCTTCTTCTCGAGTTCCTCGAAGTCGGCGCCCTCCTCGCCTTCGCCGAGTTCCTTCTGGATCGCCTTGACCTGCTCGTTCAGGTAATACTCGCGCTGGCTCTTCTCCATCTGCCGCTTGACGCGGCCACGGATGCGCTTCTCGACCTGAAGAATGTCGAGTTCGGTCTCGATCTGCGCGAGCAGCTTCTCGAGCCGCTCGGACACCGAGCTGGTCTCGAGGATGTCCTGCTTCTGTTCGATGCGAATGGGCAGGTGCGCAGCGATCGTATCGGCCAGCCGACCCGGATCGTCGATGCCGTTCAGCGACGCGAGGATCTCGGGGGGGGTCTTCTTGTTCAGCTTCACGCGCTGGTCGGACTGCGCGAGGATCGCGCGCCGAAGTGCCTCGCTCTCGGGATTGGCGTCGGTATCGGGTTCGACCGGGGCCAGTTCGCAGACGAAGTGCGCGCCGCTGTCGTCGACCTCGACGATGCGGGCACGCCGGGCGCCTTCGACCAGCACCTTCACGGTGCCGTCGGGCAGCTTCAGCATCTGAAGGATGTTCGATACGCAGCCGATCGAGTGGATGTCAGCGGCCGACGGCTCGTCCTTCGACGCATTCTTCTGCGCGACGAGCATGATGCTCTTGCCGCCTTCCATTGCCGACTCGAGCGCCTTGATCGATTTCGGCCTTCCGACGAACAGCGGAATCACCATGTGGGGGAACACGACCACGTCGCGCAGCGGCAGCAGAGGCAGCGGCGAATCGAAGGGGCGGGTCTGTTCTTCGGACATCAGTTTCTCCATCGGACGGTCCGGAGCACTTGGCGGCGTACCGTCTAATTTCAAGGATCAGGCCCGAACAGCATACGCCGAACCGGCGTAGCCATTCGTGCGCGGGGATTCGAGGGAAGCCAGGGTCCGCAGGCCGCCGCGGGTGGCGGCGACATCGTCTGGCGGCAGAAAGTGTGTCGCGCGGGCAACGGCCGCCTTTCGCCTGGCGACGGCCCCGCGCTGCTCTCGTCCAAGGCGGGGGCTCTTCGCGTCGTGCGCGATCGGCCACCCTCGCCCGCACATGCGCGTCGTCGCACGCTTGCTGTCTGCAGCAAACACCGGTCCCAGCACCGCGGTAACCGCGGCGGCCGGGCCGGCGATCCGGCGGGGAGCTCAGTTGGAACCAGCGACTTTCGGGGTTTCGGCGTAGATGACGAGCGGCTTGCCCTCGCCGTCGATCGCATTCTCGTCGAGCACGACCTTCTGCACGTTCTTCATCGACGGCAGCTCGAACATGATGTCGATCAGCGACTGCTCGAGGATCGAGCGCAGCCCGCGGGCGCCTGTCTTGCGGCGCAGCGCCTTGCGGGCGATGGCCTGCAGCGCGGCGGGCCGCACCTCGAGGTCCACGTTCTCCATCGCGAACAACTGCTGGTACTGCTTGACCAGCGCGTTCTTCGGTTCGATCAGGATCTCGGCCAGCGCCTCTTCGGCGAG
>CALLYQ010000329.1 GCA_937858875.1 uncultured Lautropia sp.
GAACGCGCCGGCCGTGCGCGGGTCATGATCGCCCAGGTGCATGTCCGACGCGAACAGGGCGACGTCGTCGCCGGACAGCGCGATCGGAACCGGCGCTGCAGACCCGCCGTTCATCCGCGATTCGCCGCTTCGATCGATTGGCCGCTTCGAGCGCTCAGCGCGCGGCGCCGCCGACGACCGTCATCGATTCGATGACGACCGCCTCTCTGGGCACGTCGCGGTACGGCCCGACGGTGCCGGTGGGCACCGCACGGATCTTGTCGACGACGTCCATGCCGCTGACGACCTTGCCGAACACCGCGTAGCCGTGACCATCGGGCTGCGGATGATTCAGCCCGGCGTTGTCGACGGTGTTGATGAAGAACTGCGAGGTCGCCGAGTTCGGATCGCCGGTGCGCGCCATCGCGACCCAGCCGGTGTCGTTGCGCAGGCCGTTCTTCGATTCGAGCTTGATCGGATCGCGGTTCGGTTTCGGCCGGTACTCGCCCTTGTACAGCGCTTCGGTGAAGCCGCCGCCCTGGACCATGAAGTTGCCGATGACCCGGTGAAAGATCGTGCCGGCGTAGAAATTGTCGTTCACGTAGCCAAGGAAGTTCTCGACCGTGACCGGTGCCTTGTCCGGATAGAGCTCGATGACGAACTCGCCGGCCGAGGTCACGACCTTGACCTGCGGATTGGCCGCGGCCGAATCGTCGGGGGCGGCCAGGGCGAACATCAGTGCGCCGATCAACGGCAGCTTGCGCAACAGCATCGAGGGATCTCCTTCGGGTTCATCGGGAGCCGGCGGCAGCCGGCGGTGTGGCGGAACCGCTCGAAGGAGCGATCCGTTCGGACAGTTCCAGCGCCTGCCGGAGCTTCGCGTCGGCGGTGCTTGCGGGGTTCAGCTTTGCGGCCTGCGACCATTCGCGCATCGCGAGCCTCAGGTAGACGTCGCCGAGGTTCTCGCGAGCCAGCGCGTACGAGGGCAGCGCGCGGATCGCCTCGGCGAGGGCCGCGCGCGCGGCATCGAGATCGCCGCGCGAAGCATGCAGCGCGGCAAGGTTGTTGTAAGGCTCCGGCAGCTCGGGGAAATCCTGCGTGAGCGCGCGAAACACGTCGATCGCTTCGGGCTCGCGTCCGCTCTGGGCCAGGATCACGCCCCTCAGGAAGCGCAGCCTTGCGTCGGACGGCGACGCCGCGAGCGCATTGTCGGTAGCGGCCAGCGCCTCGGCACCGCGACCTGTCTCGAGCAGCCGCCGGGCTTCGTCGTAGGCGGCTTCGGCCGCACGCGGATCGCCGCTCGCGGGCGCCGGGAACGGTGTCGCCGGCAGCGTGCCGGCCGGCGCGGAGCCGACGCCCGGGATGCCGGCGGCACGCTCTCCCGGCAGCGCCTGCGCGCGGTCGGCGGCCTGCGCGAAGGCGGCCGGCCAAGGGGCGGCAAGACCCGCCGCCAGCACGACAGCACACAGGCCGGCTGCGGACGTGCGGCGCAGGCCCGATGCTATACTCGATTGCATCCCGCCATTCTAGCAACGCGCCGCAGGGCGGCCGGCGGCATGCCCGTGCCGGAAACCCGCTCCGGCGTCAATCGGCCCGCCCGACACGCATGCTTCGCATCTACAACACGCTCACCCGCAGCAAGGAAGAGTTCGTTCCGCTGGAACCCGGCCGCGTGCGGATGTACGTCTGCGGGATGACCGTCTACGACTGGTGCCACATTGGCCACGCGCGCGTGATGGTGGCCTTCGACGTCGTGCAGCGCTGGCTGCGCGCCTCGGGCTACCAACTGACTTACGTGCGCAACATCACCGACATCGACGACAAGATCATCCGTCGCGCGGTCGAGAACGGCGAGACGATCCGCGCGCTGACCGAGCGCTTCATCGGCTACATGCACGAAGACGAAGATGCGCTCGGCGTGCAGCGGCCCGACCACGAGCCGCGCGCCACGCAGTTCGTGCCGCAGATGCTCGGTCTGATCGATCTGCTCGAGAAGAACGGACTCGCCTACGTCGCCAGCGACGGCGACGTGAATTTCAAGATTCGTCGATTCGACAGCTACGGCCGCCTGTCGGGCAAATCGCTCGACGACCTGCGCGCCGGCGAACGCGTCGACGTCGACGAAGCCAAGCGGGATCCGCTCGATTTCGTGCTCTGGAAGGCCGCCAAGCCCGACGAGCCCGACGAGGCGAAGTGGAACTCGCCCTACGGCGCCGGCCGTCCAGGCTGGCACATCGAGTGCTCGGCGATGGCTACCAGCCTGCTCGGCAAGACGATCGACATCCATGGCGGCGGCGCCGACCTGCAGTTCCCGCACCACGAAAACGAGATCGCGCAGAGCGAAGGCGCGCTCGGCTGCCAGTTCGTTCGCTACTGGATGCACAACGGCTTCGTGCGCGTCGACGACGAGAAGATGTCGAAGTCGC
>CALLYQ010000330.1 GCA_937858875.1 uncultured Lautropia sp.
GCCGTGGCGACCCGTCCGGCCGGGCCAGCTACGGTCGCGGCGAGCGCGATCAGAGCCGCACCGGACGCGATCAGGGCCGCGGCATGCCGTCGACGGCGCTCGCCGACGCTTTCGCGAAGGTGCTCAAGCGCTGATCTCCTCGAACGAACGCCTGACGACCTCGGCCGCCCGGGCCACGTGGGCGGCACACAGGCGGCCGGCGAGTTCGGCGTCTCGGGCCTCGATGGCCTGTACGACCGCTTCCAGTTCTTCCAGCGTGTTGGACAGGCGGCCGGGCTTGCCGAGCGACAGCCGCCGCAGCAGCGTCACGCGGTTGTTCAGCTGCGTGAGCATCTGTCCGATCACACGGTTGCCGCAGCCTTCGAGAAGGATTGCGTAGAACGCGTTCTTCGCCGCCAGCAGACCTTCGGTCGTTGCGGAAGCTTCGGGCGTGCGCAGGAAGTCGAGCGCCTGCCGCAAGCGGCCGAGCTGATCGTCGGAGGCGTTCCGCGCGAAGCCCGAGCCGGCCAGCGCTTCGAGCGCGCCGCGGACTTCGTACAGTTCGCGGGCCTCGTCGGCCGACAGCCTGGCAACGACGGGTCCCTTGTGCGGAACCATCGTGATCAGCCCCTCGGCCTGCAGGTGCTGCAGCGCTTCGCGCAGCACGGTGCGGCTGATGCCGAGCGACTGCCAGAGGTCGCGCTCGACCAGCCGCTGCCCGGGTGCGAAGCCGCCGGCCAGGATCGTCTCGCGCAGCTTGTCGGTGACGCGCTGGCGAAGCGAAACGACCTCGCGCGAAAGCTCGAGATCCGGCAGTTCGGTCCTGACGCTCATTCTGTCGTTCACGGCACGAGGGAGGAGACGCCGATCATATGCCGAGGTAGGTGGCGCGCACTTCGTCGTCGCCCAGCAGCTCGCCCGATGCGCCATGCAGCGCGATGTGCCCGGCCGACAGCACGTAGGCGCGCGTGGAAACGGTCAACGCCAGTTGGGCGTTCTGCTCCACGAGCAGGATCGAGACGCCTTCGCGATTGATTGCCAGCAGCGCCGAATGCAGTTCGTCGACGACCTTCGGTGCGAGCCCATGGCTCGGCTCGTCGAGCAACAGCAGCTTCGGACGGAGCATCAGCGCGCGGCCGACAGCGACCATCTGCTGTTCTCCGCCCGACAGCGTGCCTGCTGCCTGCGTCATCCGTTCGCCGAGCCGGGGAAACAGCGCGATGACCCGCTCGATGCCGCGTTCGACTTCGGCCGCGCTGTCGCGGCGGCGGGTCCAGGCGCCGAGGCGCAGATTCTCTGCGACGGTCGATCGCGGAAAGATGTGCCGGCCTTCGAGCACGTGCGCGATGCCCAGTTCCGGTATCCGGTGCGCCTCCCGGTCGAGCAGCGGCTGGCCCTCGAATTCGATCGACCCGCGATACCAGGCTTCGCCAAGACGCGAGATGCCGCGCAGCAGGGTGCTCTTGCCGGCCGTGTTCGGTCCGATCAGCGAGACGATTTCGCCTTGGTCGACTTTCAACGAAACGCCGTGGAGGATTTCGACCGGGCCATAGCCGGCCGCCAGCGCGTCAAGTTGCAGCATCTGCAAGCTCCGACACCGCGGTGCCGAGGTACGCGGCGATCACTTTCGGGTCGCGCGATACCTCGGCTGGCGTGCCCGTGGCGATCAGCCGCCCGAAGTTGAGCACGAGAATGCGCTCGCACATCGACATGATCGTCTTCATGTGGTGTTCGATGACGAGGAACGTGATTCCCTCGGCGCGCAGTTCGCGCACCAGTGCGACGATCTCGCGCTGTTCCGCCGGGGTCAGCGTAGCCATCGCCTCGTCGAGCAGCATCAGGCGCGGCCGGGTCGCCAGCGCGCGGGCGATCTCCAGCCTCGCCTTCTCCGGCAGCGACAGTTCGCTGGCCAGTACGTCTTCACGGCCCGCGAGTCCGACGCGACCGATCGCGGCTTGCGCTCGCTCCCGCGCTTCGTCGAGTCCGACCCGGGCGAGTCCCCCGATGGTGGCGTTCTCCAGCACCGTCATGTCCGCAAAGGAGGCCACGTTCTGGAATGTCTTGACCACGCCGGCCCGGCAGATCCGATGTGCCGGAAGGCCGACGAGCGACTGCCCGTCGAGCGTGACGCGGCCGGCGTCGGGGCGGATCAGCCCGGCAAGC
>CALLYQ010000331.1 GCA_937858875.1 uncultured Lautropia sp.
ACGTCCTTCCGGACGCCGCAGCTGTCGCATCGATAGGCGTAGATCGGCATGCTCGGGACCTCGAATCGGACACCTGCGCCCGACCTCGGGCGCAGGAAAACCTTGCATTATATAAGGCCCCGGGCGCCGGTGGCCTCTAGAACGGGATGTCGTCGTCCATCGGACCGAAGGGATCGTCGCCGCCGACCGGAACGTTGCGCGAGCCCCCCTGGCCGCCGCGCGAGTCGGCGCCCCCCGCGCCGGATCCTCCGCCGCCGGATCCCCCGCCACCGTATCCGCCGCCCGACGAGCCTCGCCCGCGGCCGCCGCCTGCGCCGCCCCCCGAAGCCTCACGCGAATAGTCCCCACCTCCGCCCTCGCGCGAGCCGAGCATCTGCATCTCTTCGGCGATGATCTCGGTCGTGTAGCGCTCCTGGCCTTCCTTGTCGGTCCACTTTCGGGTCTTCAGCCGGCCCTCGACGTAGACCGAGCGGCCCTTCTTCAGGTATTCACCGGCGATTTCGGCAAGCCGGTCGTAGAAGACGACGCGATGCCACTCGGTTTCCTCGCGCTTTTCGCCGCTGGCCTTGTCCTTCCAGTTGCGCGTGGTCGCCAGCGAGACGTTGCAGATGGCACCGCCGTTGGGCGAATAGCGCACCTCCGGGTCGCGCCCGAGGTTGCCAACCAGGATCACCTTGTTTACTGCCGCCATGCTGCCGTCCTCCGAACTGCCGAATCGATTGAATGGAAAAACCGTACTACGCGCCTTGCCGATCAGGCCGCCTGCGGCTGCGCCCGCGATGGCCAGCGCTGATGCCCGCGCGCGGCGAGCAGCCAGAGCCCGCTGAGTGCTGCGCAGGCCACGAACACCGCCGGCTTGCCCAGCCACTGCTGCAGCGCGCCCCCGAGCAGCCCGCCGGCGAACAGACCCAGCGACTGCGTGGTGTTGTAGATCCCGAGCGCAGCGCCTTTCGCGTCGACCGGCGCGAGCCTCGAAACGAGCGAAGGCAGGCTCGCCTCGAGCACATTGAACGCCGTGAAGAAGGCCAGCATCAAGCCCGTCAGCGCGACTAGACCGCTGGGCTGAAGCGCGAGCAGCAGTTGCACGAGCAGCAGCAGCGCCACCGCGCCGATGAACAGGCTGCGCATCCGGCCTTGCCGCTCGCTCCACAGCAGCCCGGGAAGCATGATCAGGAACGAGGCCAGCACGACCGGCAGGTACAGCTTCCAGTGCGCATCGACGGGCAGTCCGGCGCGCTCGACCAGCCAGATCGGCACGACGACGAACATCGCCATCTGCACCGCATGCAGCACGAAGATGCCCAGGTTCAGGCGCATCAGATCGGGCTCGAAGGCCACATCGCGGAAACGCGTGCGCTCGTCGCGCTGCGAGGCCGGCGCCGATGCCGGCGGCGTGATCCAGTACACGACGCCGATCCCGGCCAGCGCGAGCACGCCGGTCAACGCGAAGATCCCGTCCATGCCGATCGCGGCGTAGAACAGCGGCGCCAGCACCAGCGACAGCGCGAAGGTCAGCCCGATCGAACCGCCGACCATCGCCATCGCCTTCGTGCGCTGGCTGTCGCGGGTGGAGTCGGCGATGAACGCGGTGACCGCTGCGGAGATCGCGCCGGCGCCCTGCAAGGCCCGGCCCGCGACGACCATCCACAGCGAATCGGCGGCCGCGGCGACGAAGCTGCCGAGCGCGAATACCAGCAGGCCGGCGACGATGACCGGCTTGCGCCCGACCCGATCCGACGCGATGCCCAGCGGCAGCTGGAGCAGCGCCTGCGTCAGGCCGTAGATCCCGAGCGCTAGCCCGATCAGCGCGGCGTCGTCGCCGCCCGGCATGCCGCGCGCATGCACGGCGAAGACCGGCAGGATCAGGAACAGCCCGAGCATGCGCAGCGCGAAGATCGACGCGAGCGACGCGCTGGCGCGCAGCTCGGATCGTGTCATGCCGCGGGAATCGGGTGTATCGGGTGGGGAACCGGGGGGCATCATCGAGGCAACCTGCGACCGGTTATATTAGCCGATTGGCCTTTCCGCACTGGCCGGACGCTGCCGGTCGAACCGATCGGCGCCTGCTCCCCGAAATGGACTCGATACGCATTCGCGGCGCACGCACGCACAACCTGAACAACGTCAACCTCGACCTGCCGCGCCACAAGCTGGTCGTGGTCACCGGGCTGTCGGGCTCGGGCAAGTCCTCGCTCGCGTTCGACACGCTGTACGCCGAAGGGCAGCGCCGCTATGTCGAGTCGCTGTCGGCCTATGCGCGGCAGTTCCTGCAGCTGATGGAGAAACCCGACGTCGACCTGATCGAAGGCCTGTCCCCGGCGATCGAACAGAAGGCGCCCAGCCACAACCCGCGCTCGACGGTCGGCACGGTCACCGAGATCCACGACTACCTGCGACTGCTGTTCGCGCGCGTCGGCACGCCGTACTGTCCGTTCCACCCCGAGCACCCGCTGGAGGCGCAAACGGTCTCGCAGATGGTCGACACGGTGCTGGCGATGCCGCAGGGCAGTCGCCTGATGATCCTTGCGCCGGTGGTGTCGGGCCTAAA
>CALLYQ010000332.1 GCA_937858875.1 uncultured Lautropia sp.
GCGGTCGCCGCACCCATGCCGGCCAGCGCCATCGCGTTCAAGGCCTGCAGGCCCTCGGCGGCGGCACGCACGAAGGCCGCACGCTGCTGCGCCGCCATCCGCGCGCCCATCCATCCGAGCTCGAGGCAGGCCCGGCATTGTTCCTCGAAGGCGTCGCGGCGCAAGCCCAGCGCGAACAGCAGCGCCGGCGGATAGCCAACGCCGGCGCGCGAGCCGTCGAGCGACTCCGCCGTGGCGGAGGCCGCCGACAGCAAGACCTCGATCCTGCGTTCGACCAGAAAAAAGGAATGCAGCCAGACCTTCGAGGCAAATTGTGCCGACGCCTCGACATCGCGGGCCATGGCAGCCATCAAACCATCGACTGAACTCAATGATGCTCTCCATGGGGATCGGCCGGCCCGATTCTCTCGCGAGTCGGCGTCTGCATCCATACGCACGGACACGTATACCCGTCTGGAATCTACTGATAGCGCATCGACGCTGCTCCCGGATCGCCACCGGCGAGCATCCGGTCGAGCTCCAGCAGGCTCGACACCCCCATCTTGCGCAGCACCCGCGAGCGATGGATCTCGACGGTGCGATGGCTGATGCCGAGCCGCGCGGCGATCTGCTTGTTCGCCAGGCCGTCGAGCGCGAGCCCGACGACCTCGCGTTCGCGCGCCGTGAGCTGAGCCAGCCGAGACTGTGTCTCGCCGCGCCGCGCGGCGTGTTCCCGGCAGGCGGCATCGGCCAGGATGGCATCGCGCGCCAGTGCGACCAGCACCCTCCCCTCGATCGGTTTCTCGACGAAATCGAAGGCGCCGGCCTTCAGCGCGCTCGCGGTGCTGGCCACGCTGCCCTTGCCGCTGAGGAAGATGATCGGCAGCCCGATCGAGCGCGCCTGCAGCTCCGCCTGGATCTGCAGGCCGTTCATCCCGGGCAGGTCGAGATCGAGGACGATGCAGCCCGGCTGATCGGGCTCGCAGGCAGCCAGCAGCTCGGCGCCGTCGGCGCAGGCAGTCACCGCCAGGCCGGCACCGGCGAACAGGCGCGACAGTGCGTCGCGGACGGCATCGTCGTCATCGACGAGGAAGACTCGGGCTTGCATGCGCGAACGGCAAGGTGAAATGAAAGATTCCGCCACGGCTGCTGGGCTCGGCCCACAAGCGGCCCCCGTGGGCTTCGATGATCGAACGGCTGATCGTCAGCCCCATGCCGAGCCCGGTCGCGCGCGAGGTGTGGAAGGCCTCGAACACGCGCTCCTGCTCGCCCAGCGCCACCCCCTTTCCGTTGTCGCGAACACTGACGCGAGCCATCGAGTCGGACAGCGCCCGGCTGGAGATCCGGACGGTGCCGGCCTCGACGACTTCGCGCATTGCATCGAGCGCATTGACGATCAGGTTCATCATCGCGTGCTCGACGTGCACGGCTTCGGCCATCACCGGCGGCAGGTCCGGCGCCAGGTCGAGCTCGATCGAGATGCGACGCAGCCGTACGTCGGCACTGACCAGTTCGCACGCCACGCGAACGAGTTCGTTCAGGTCGCAGGGAGCGGCCCGGCTTGCGCTGCCCTTGGACAGGAAGCGCCGCAGGTCGGCGATCGTTCGCCCGGCCCGGTGTGCCTGCGCGCCGATCCGCTCGAAGTCGTCGAGGAACTCGCGCTGCGCATCGGTGCCGCGCTCCAGCCGCTCGATCGCCGCCTCGGCGTAGGCGGCGATCGCCGCCAGCGGCTGGTTCAGCTCGTGGGCCAGTGCGGCCGCCATCTCGCCGGCCGTATACACGCGATGCAGATGCGCGACCTCGGCGCGCCGTTTGCGCACCTCCTCCTCGATCCGGCGCTGCTCGGTCACGTCGCGGCCGGCCGCGATCAGGAACAGCGTGCGCCCGTCGGCATCGGCAAGGCGGCGGCCGAACCAGGTCACGATGCGCGGCTCGTCGCCGTCGCGTATCAACCGCTGCTCCCAGTCGGGCGGCTCGCTTTGCGATTCGGCCAGTTGCGCCAGCCAGTCTTCGCACTGCTTTCTCTGATCCGGCTGCACGAGGGCCGCCGCAAAGGTTTCGCCGATCACGTTCTCGACCGGCTGGCCGGCCAACTCGGCACAACGACGATTGCAGCGCACGATCCGGCCGTGCGGATCGAGCGTCACGACCCACAGGCCTGCGCTTTCCAGCGCCGCATTGAAGACGCTGCGCCGCTCCACCAGTTCGCGATTCTTGCCGTCGAGTTCGACGATCTTGGCCTGCAACTGCGCGGTGCGCGCTTCGACGTTGCGTTCGAGCTCGATTGCGCGATGGCGCAACGCCTCGTTTTCGCGTTGCAGTGCGGCAAGCGTGGCCGGCTCCGATGCCTCGGGGACCGAATCCGCCAGCGCGCCCATCGCTGCGACCTGCCTCGCCTGACCGTCCATGGCCGCCCGTCCTCGTGGATCGTTGAACGTCCGATCGCAGGGGCAGCAGCGCTGGCCCTCGCAACCAGTGCGCGGGTCCAGCGTATACCAGATGATGCCTGCGTGAACAGGGGCGGCGGCAGGGGCGGCAGTAGGGACGCCCGCCAGATACCGGCCGGCCGCGCACTGCGGAAGGCAAGCCGAGGCTCCCGGCCTCCTGATCGACGAGGAGCTCGCGCCCCGTCGCCCGATCAGCGCTCGGCGATCGGCTTGACTTCGCGGCGAACCGGCCCGGTGAACAATTGGCGGGGACGCCCGATCTTCTGTTCCGGATCGGCGATCATCTCGCCCCACTGGGCGATCCAGCCGACCGTACGTGCCAGCGCGAAGATGCAGGTGAACATGCTGACCGGGATACCCAGCGCCTTCTGCACGATGCCGGAGTAGAAGTCGACGTTCGGATACAGCTTGCGCTGCACGAAGTAGTCGTCTTCGCGGGCGATCTGCTCGAGCTTCATCGCCAGCGCAAAGGTCGGGTCGTTCTGCAGACCCAGTTCCTGGAGCACCTCGGCGCAGGTTTCCTCCATCAGCTTGGCGCGCGGATCGTAGTTCTTGTAGACCCGGTGGCCGAAGCCCATCAGCTTCACGCCCGAGTTCTTGTCCTTGACCTTGTCGATGAACTCGCCGATCTTCTCGATGCCGCCCTGCTTCTGGATGTCGTCGAGCATGACCAGGCAGGCTTCGTTGGCCCCGCCGTGCGCCGGGCCCCACAAGGTCGCGATGCCGGCGGCGATGCAGGCGAACGGGTTGGCACCCGAAGAACCGGCCAGCCGCACCGTCGACGTCGACGCGTTCTGTTCGTGGTCGGCATGCAGGATCAGGATCCGGTCGAGCGCGCGCACCAGCACGTCGTTCGGCTGGTATTCCTCGCAGGGCGTGCCGAACATCATCCGCATGAAGTTGGCCGTATACGACAGGTCATTGCGCGGGTACATCAGCGGCTGGCCGACCGAATACTTGTAGGCCGCGGCGACCAGCGTGGGCATCTTCGCGATCAGCCGGATCGCCGACACGAAGCGATGCTCGGGATCGTTGATGTCGAGCGAGTCGTGGTAGAAGGCCGACAGCGCACCGACGCAGCCGACCAGCACGGCCATCGGATGGGCGTCGCGGCGGAAGCCCTGGAAGAAGCGCGTCATCTGCTCGTGCACCATCGTGTGGTGCGTGACGCGATACTCGAAGTCGCGGCGCTGTTCCCCGGTCGGCAATTCGCCGTTGAGCAGCAGGTAGCAGGTTTCCAGGTAGTCGCAGTGCGTGGCGACCTGCTCGATCGGATAGCCGCGGTACAGCAGTTCACCCTTGTCGCCGTCGATGTAGGTGATCTGCGACTCGCAGGAGGCCGTCGACATGAAGCCCGGGTCGTAAGTGAACTTTCCGGTCTGCCCGTAGAGCTTGCGGATGTCGACGACGTCGGGGCCGATCGTGCCTTCGTAGATCGGAAACTCGACCGGGGGCGTGCCGTCGGAGAACGTGAGTGTGGCGGTTTTCTGCGCAGTCATCGATTTTTTCCTTTGAATGTTTCGAAGTTTCGGCAGCGTGACCGGCTGGCTCAGACGGAGCGCAGCGTTTCGAGCACGCGCCTGGCCTGCGGCGAGACTTCAGGTCCCGGTTCGTTTCGACCCAGGATCAGGTCCAGCAATTCGTTGTCCGGCAGGTCGAGCAATTCGTCCAGCCCGGCGACTTCATCGTCGCCGAGCGTGGCTTCGAAACGGTCGAAAAACCGTTCGAAGATCAGGTCGTTCTCGAGCAGCCCGCGACGCGCGCGCCAGCGCAAGCGCCGGCGACGCGCGGGATCCGACTGGTGCGAATCCGGCTGCGAGGACCCGCCCTCTTCCGGACCGGATGGCGTGGCCGGCGCCATCAGACGCTGCGACGCACCATGAGGTCCTTGATCTTGCCGATCGCCCGCGTCGGGTTCAGCCCTTTCGGACAGACGTCGACACAGTTCATGATCGAATGACAACGGAACAGGCGGTACGGATCCTCGAGATCATCGAGGCGCTCGCCGGTGGCCGTATCGCGGCTGTCGGCGAGGAAACGGTAGGCCTGCAGCAGGCCCGCCGGGCCGACGAACTTGTCCGGGTTCCACCAGAACGACGGGCAGGCGGTGCTGCAGCTCGCGCACAGGATGCACTCGTAGAGCCCGTCGAGCTCCTCGCGTTCCTCGGGCGACTGCAGCCGTTCGGTCTCCGGCGGCGGCGTGTCGTTGATCAGGTACGGCCGGATCGAGTGGTACTGCTTGAAGAACTGCGTCATGTCGACGATCAGGTCGCGGATCACCGGCAGGCCCGGCAGCGGCTTCAGGACGATCGGCTCCTTGAGGTCGCGCAGGTTGGTGATGCAGGCCAGGCCGTTCTTGCCGTTGATGTTCATCGCGTCGGAGCCGCAGACGCCCTCGCGGCACGAACGACGGAACGAAACCGAATCGTCGGTCTGGCGGATGCGCATCAGCGCATCGAGCAGCATCTTGTCGGTGGGCAGAAGCTCGACGTCGAGGTTCTGCATGTACGGCTTGGCGTCCTTGTCGGGGTCGTATCGATAGATCGAGAACCTGACGACGCGCTTCGCCGGCGCGCCAGCCACGGACGGGCTGGCCGCCGCCTGGCTGACCGGGGGGGATTCGACCACTGCGCTCATCGCTGCTCCTGCGCTCGTTCGGTATGTCTGAAAGGATGGGGTGCGGCACGCATCAGAACGTGCGCGCCTTCGGCTGGAAGGTTTCGACCGTCAGCGGCTGGGTCTTCACCGGCTTGTAGTCGAGGCGATTGCCCTCGGAGTACCACAGCGAGTGCTTCATCCAGTTGACGTCGTCGCGCTCAGGATAATCGCGGTGCGCGTGCGCGCCCCGGCTCTCCTTGCGGGCAGCCGCCGAGACCGCGGTCGCCTTCGCCACCTCGATCAGGTTCGCGACCTCGAGTGCCTCGACGCGCGCCATGTTGAACACCTTCGACTTGTCCTTGATCAGGATGTCGCCGACGCGCTTGTCGATCTCCATGACCATCTCGACGCCTTCCTGCAGAAGTTCGTCGGTGCGGAACACGCCGCAGTGCGATTGCATCGTGCGACGCAGGTCGTTGGCGACGTCCTGCGCGTTCTCGCCGCTGGTGGAACCGTCGAGGCGCGCCAGGCGCGCCAGCGTGGCATCGCCGGTATCGGCGGGCAGCGGCTTCTGCAGCCTGTCCTTCAGGCGCGACTCGACGATGTGATTGCCCGCCGCGCGCCCGAAGACGACGAGGTCGAGCAGCGAGTTCGTGCCGAGCCGGTTCGCACCGTGCACCGACACACACGCGCATTCCCCGATCGCGTAGAGCCCGCCGACGACCGCGTTCGGATCGCCGTTCTTCGGCACGACGACCTGGCCGCGGTAGTTCGTGGGGATGCCGCCCATCTGGTAGTGGATCGTCGGCACGACCGGAATCGGATCCTTGATCGGGTCGACGTTGGCGAACTTGATCGCGATCTCGCGAATCGACGGCAGCCGCTTCATGATCGTCTCGGCGCCAAGGTGATCGAGCTTGAGCAGCACGTGATCGCCTTCGGGGCCGGCACCGCGGCCTTCCTTGATCTCCTGGTCCATCGAGCGCGAGACGAAGTCGCGCGGCGCGAGGTCCTTCAGCGTGGGCGCGTAGCGCTCCATGAAGCGTTCGCCGTGCTTGTTCAGCAGGATGCCGCCCTCGCCGCGCACGCCTTCGGTGATCAGCACGCCGGCACCGGCCACGCCGGTCGGGTGGAACTGCCAGAACTCCATGTCCTCGAGCGGAATGCCGGCACGCGCCGCCATGCCGAGGCCGTCGCCGGTATTGATGAACGCGTTGGTCGAGGCCGCGAAGATCCGGCCGGCACCGCCGGTGGCGATCACGGTCACCTTCGACTCGAGGATCATCACCTCGCCGGTTTCCATCTCGAGCGCCACGACGCCGACGCAGTCGCCTTCGCTGTCGCGCACGAGGTCGAGCGCCATCCATTCGACGAAGAACTGCGTGCGCGCCCGCACGTTGCGCTGGTACAGCGTGTGCAGCAGCGCATGGCCGGTGCGGTCGGCCGCCGCACAGGCGCGCTGCACCGGCTTCTCGCCGAAGTTGGCCGTGTGGCCGCCGAACGGGCGCTGGTAGATCGTGCCGTCGGCGTTGCGATCGAACGGCATGCCGAAATGCTCGAGCTCGTAGACGACCTTGGGCGCCTCGCGGCACATGAACTCGATCGCGTCCTGGTCGCCGAGGTAGTCGGACCCCTTGACGGTGTCGAACATGTGCCAGTACCAGTTGTCCTCGCTCATGTTGCCCAGCGAGGCGCCGATACCGCCCTGCGCCGCCACCGTGTGCGAGCGCGTCGGGAACACCTTCGACAGCACGGCCACGTTGTAGCCGGCCTCGGCCAGCTGCAGCGAGCAGCGCATGCCCGAGCCGCCGGCGCCGACGATGACGGCGTCGAATTTGCGCCGCGGCAGCTTGTTCGCCAGCTGATTCAGTACGTCGGCCATCAGACGCTCCAGAGAATGATCACGGCCCAGGCCGCGTAGCCGACCAGCGCGACGATCGTCGACGCCTGCAGGAACAGGCGCAGGCCGGTGGGCTTGATGTAGTCCATGAAGATGTTGCGCACGCCGACCCAGGCGTGCCAGAACAGCGAAGCCAGCATCAGCAGCGTGAGCACCTTCATCCACGACGAGGCGAACATGCCGGCCCAGGTGCCGTAGGTCAGTTCGGGCAAGGCGAACAGCCAGCCCAGCAGCACGATCGTATAGATCGTCATCACGATCGCGGTGACGCGCTGCGCGAGCCAGCTGCCCAGCCCGTAGTGGGCGCCGACGATCAGCCGTTTCGTGGTCATCAGAACACTCCGAAGATCTTCGCCGCGACCAGCAGCGTCAGCGTCAGGCTGATGGCCAGCACGACGGCCGCCGACGTGCGCGACTTCGGCTTGTCGGTGCCGATGTCGAGGTCGAGGAACAGGTGCCGGATGCCGGCACAGAAATGGTGCAGATAGGCCCAGGCCAGCGCCAGCAGCACCAGCTTGGCGAACCAGTGCGAAACGATTGACCGGTAATTTTCGAAGCTGATTTCCGACAGCAGACTTTGCTGCAGCAGATAGAGCAGGAAAGGCAGCCCGATCAGGAACAGAAGCGCGCCGCTGATCCGATGCATGCCGGAGACCAGGGCTGCCAGCGGCCAGCGGTAACCGAAGAGCTCGGTCACGTGAATGTTCCGGAATTCGGGGCGGGCTGCGCCCGCAGGCTTTTCGACCGCGTCGGCCATGGCGTCCTCTTGGGTGCAAAACCTTTACATTTTGACGCAAGATGGCGCGTCGCACCAAACGGGTGCCGATCGCGCCGTCTTCCGGCTCCGCGATCGCGCCCCTTCGCAGCTCAGTTCAATTCGTTGTAGTAGTGGTGCCGTGCCGTTACACAGTATCCGCGACGCAGCTCGACCGGCTGGTCGTCGTAGGTATAGCTGAGCCGCTCGACGAGCAGCAACGGCGAGCCTTCGGGCACCTTCAGCGTACGCGCCTGCGACCGGTCGGCGGCGATCGCCTTCAGCCGCTCGGTCGCGCGGATCATCCGCGTGCCGAATTCGGCTTCGAACAGGCCGTACAGGGGGCCGCTGTAGGCCGACAGCCGCTCGGCCGACAGTCCGCGAAAGCGCGCGCCAGGCAGCCAGATCTCGTCGAGCACCGCCGGCTGATCGACCTCGAGCAATCGGCGGATCTGCACGACCGCCTCGCCGCTGCGCAGGCCGAGCTGGCGCGCGACCTCG
>CALLYQ010000333.1 GCA_937858875.1 uncultured Lautropia sp.
GTTGTCGGCCGGCGCGCGGATCCACGACCTGAACAACCGGATCGTGATGCCCGCAAGCCTGGCCGGAGCGCGGCTGAACGTGCTGTACACGACCGACATGAACGGTCAGATCGACCGCGTCTGGCTGCCGAGCGAGGCGGAATTCGCCGCTGCCAAGGCACGGCGACGCTAGGAGGCTGTCGGACCATGGCAAGGGGTCGCGTCATGGCCGTCGCGCACCCGCCTTTTATAATCGGCGCTCGTCCGGCCCGCCGTTCGCCGGAGCATCAAAGGCGAACCCGTGACCCGCAAGCTGTACATCAAGACCTTCGGCTGCCAGATGAACGAGTATGACTCGGACCGGATGGCCGACGTGCTCGCGCAGTCCGAAGGCGTCGAACCGGTCCAGGACCCGGCGCAGGCCGACATCATCCTGTTCAACACCTGTTCGGTGCGCGAGAAGGCGCAGGAGAAGGTGTTCTCCGACCTGGGCCGCGTGCGCGCGCTGAAGCGAGAGCGTCCGGAGCTGATCATCGGCGTCGGCGGCTGCGTGGCCAGCCAGGAAGGACAGGCGATCGTCGAGCGGGCGCCCTACGTGGACGTCGTGTTCGGGCCGCAGACGCTGCATCGGCTGCCCGAACTGATCGCGCGCCGCCGCGAATTCGGGCGGCCGCAGGTCGACATCAGCTTTCCCGAGATCGAGAAGTTCGACAATCTGCCGCCGGCGCGCGTCGACGGTCACACGGCCTTCGTCTCGATCATGGAAGGCTGCTCGAAGTACTGCAGTTTCTGCGTGGTCCCCTACACGCGCGGCGAGGAGATGTCGCGCCCCTTCGACGACGTGCTGACCGAAGTCGCCGGCCTCGCCGAACAGGGCGTGCGCGAGGTCACGCTGCTCGGGCAGAACGTCAACGCCTATCTCGGCCCGATGGCCGACGGCGAGATCGCCGACTTCGCGCTGCTGCTCGAATACGTGGCCGAGATTCCCGGCATCGAGCGCATCCGCTACACGACCTCGCATCCGAAGGAGTTCGGCCAGCGGTTGATCGAAACTTACCTGCGCGTGCCGAAGCTCGTCAGCCACGTGCACCTGCCGGTGCAGTCGGGTTCCGACCGCGTGCTGGCCGCGATGAAGCGCGGCTACACGGCGCTCGAATACAAGTCGATCGTGCGCCGGCTGCGCGCAGCGCGTCCGGACATCAGCCTGTCGACCGACTTCATCGTCGGCTTTCCCGGAGAGACCGACGAGGACTTCGCGCGCACGATGAAACTGGTCGACGATGTCGGCTTCGATTCGTCGTTCTCGTTCGTCTACAGCCCGCGCCCCGGCACGCCGGCCGCCGACCTGCCCGACGACACGCCGCAGGCGCTGAAGCTCGAACGGCTGCAGACGCTGCAGGCGGCGATCGAAGCGAACGCGGCGCGCATCAGCGAACGGATGGTCGGTACCGTGCAGCGGGTGCTGGTCGATGGCCGGGCGCGCAAGAACGCCGACGAACTGTCCGGGCGCACCGACAACAATCGCGTCGTCAACTTCGCCGGCTCCGAGCGCCTGCTCGGGCGCTTCGTCGACGTGCGGATCACCTCCGCCCTGCCCCACTCGCTGCGCGGCGCGGTCCTCGTCGCCGACGCATGAGGGTGAGCTTCGGTCGCGTCGTCCTGGCCCTGTGCATCGCCGCCGGCACGACAGTCGCCGCGCGACCGGTGCTCGCGCAGGCGCCGGCGCGGATGCCCGCGGCCGGTGCGCTCGAGTCGCCGGCCTCGGCGATCGGCAGGGCCGCGAGCGGCCGGGCCACACAAGCGCCAACAGCCGAACTGATGCGACAGGCCGAGCGACTGCTCGCCAACGGGCGCGCCGACGAAGCCTGGCGAACGCTCGAGGCCGAAGCCGCGCAGTTCGCCGGTCACCCCGACTTCGACTATCTGCTGGCTCTTGCCGCGATCGACTCCGGGCGGCCCGGCCAGGCGATCTTCGCGCTCGAACGCGTGTTGATCGCACGCCCGGACTTCCTGCCGGCGCGCGCCGAGATCGCCCGCGCGTTCTACATGGTCCGCGAGTACGAAAACGCACGTCGCGAGTTCACCGCGGTGGCCGAGCAGCGGATCCCCGAACAGGCGCGCCAGACGATCGGCCGCTATCTCGACGCGATCCAGCGCGACGGCGGCGGCTCGCGCGCGCGCTTCTCGATGTACGTCGAAGTCGAGGGCGGCTTCGACACGAACGCGAACTTCGGCAGCCGCAGCGGCGACTGGCTGCTCGCCGACGGTACGGCGGTCACGCCGCTGCCTGTCTCGCGGCCGCGCCCCAGCGGCCTGATGGGCGCGGCGCTCGGCATGTCGGCCTCGGGCCCGGTATCGGATCGCGTCGAATGGCTGGTCGGCGCGCGGGTCGCGGCGCAGCTCTATCCGAACACGACCGACTTCAACCAGTTGCAGGCCGACCTGTCGGGCGGACTGAGCTTGCGCGAAGGCTGCCATCGCTATACTGCGCTGGCGCTGCTGCAGCACCTGCAACTGGACGGGAGCGCGTTTCGCAACGCCACCGGCGGCGTGCTGCAATGGCAGTGCGAGGTCGACTCGCGGACGCTGGTCGGCGCGTCGGTCCAGGGCTATCGATTCGATTTCCCGGGCGCCGACATTCGCGACGCCCGGCGTACGGCGCTCGGGCTCAACGCGGCCAGGGTGCTCGATACCGCACGCCGGCCGATCGTCGTGGGCGCCGTGAGTTTCGGAAATGAAGACTCTCGCACCGGCTTCGACACGCTATCGCACGATTTCGTGAACCTGCGGGCAGGTGTCGTCGCCCGCATCTCGGCGAAATGGCAAGCCTCGGTCAGCCTGGCCTGGGAGCGGCGCGAGTTCGACGAAGCCGAGCCCTTGTTCGGCGTGGTCCGCGAGGACCGGCAAACCGAGTTGCGTGTGGAGTTCGAGCGACAGATCGGCGAAAACACTTCGCTGATTCCCCAAATAGTTCACACCCGCAACGAATCGACACTGGCGCCGAACGACTTTCGACGCATGCTGGCAGTGGTACAGATCCGTCATCGATTCTGATCGAACGAAAACATGGAACGCGCTGACGCCAGCTTCATGGTCCTGGCGGCGCGCGCCAACCCCGGTTGGCGCATGGGCGCCGCGCGCCTCGCCTCCCGCCTGGCGCTGACGCTGCTCGCCGGCTGGCTCGGCCTGGCGGGCGCCGCGGCGCTCGCGGCCGACGCCATCGTGCTGTCGGTCGCGGGAACGGCAAGCGCCGAAGGCGCGCCGGCCGCACCCGGCTTGCGGATCCTGCAAAGCGGCTCCGAGCTGTTCGAGGGCGACCTGGTTCGCACCGGCGACGACGGGCGCGTGCAGTTCCGCTTCACCGACGGCGGGCTCGTGTCGCTGCAACCACGCACCGAATTCCGGATCGACGAATATCGGCAAGGGGGCGCCAACCAGCGCAGCTTCTTCTCGCTGCTGCGGGGTGCGATTCGCACTGCGACCGGTGCGATCGGCCGGCGCGACCACGACGATTACCGCTTGCGCACGCCGACGGCGACCGTCGGCATCCGCGGGACCGAGTTCCTCGCCGAAGAGACCGTCTGCGATCCGCGCTGCGCACCGGGACCCACCGCCGGCCTGCGGGTTTCGGTCACCCAGGGTCGGATCGCGGTGAGCACCGGCGCCGGCAGCATCGAGGTCGGCCAGGGGCAGTCGGCAGTCGTCGACGGACCGAACGCGCTGCCGCGCCTGTCCGCGGCCGGACCGGTGCTGGCGCCGCGCGCACTGGCGAGCGCCGGACAGTCTCCGGTTCCAGGGGGCACCCTCGGTCGGTCCCCGGACGGAGCGGCGACCGCAGCATCGTCATCAACGATTCCCGGTACAGCCGATCCCGCAGCGGCGGCCGCAGCAAGGCAAGCGACCGGGCCCGGGCCGAGGCTTGCCGAGTCGATGCCATCGCGATCCGGAAGCGGATCGACGCCAGCGTCGACATCGGCAGGAGCCACGGGAGAGGCAGGAGCAGGAACGAGCACGGCTCCCAGGAAAACGCCGCCCCTTGCTCAGTCCGATGGCGATTGGCCGGCAGACCGGCCGCAGCCGATCACCGTGGCGCTCACACCCACGGTACCCGGCCTGCCGCTTGCACCGCCCTCGGCCGGTGAGGCGACGTCGTCGAACAACGAACGAGGGCCGAACGGCGAACTCATTGCCGTGACCGATGCACTGCCGGACGGCGGGAGCCCGGGCGGCCCCGGCTCGGGTGACCCCGGTTCGGGCGACCCTGGTTCAGGCGATCCCGGCTCCGGTGACCCTGGCTCCGGTGACCCTGGCTCCGGCGACCCTGGTTCAGGCGACCCCGGTTCAGGCGACCCCGGCTCCGGTGACCCTGGCTCCGGTGACCCCGGTTCAGGCGACCCCGGCTCCGGCGACTCCGATCCCGGTCCTGGCGACCCCGAGGTCCCTCCGCCGCTTTCCGGTCCCGGTGTCATCGTGAAGACCGGGCAGTTGTACCTGCAGAACCTTCCTCCGGTTCTCGTCGTCTTCGACTGGCTCCCGCTGACCGCCATCGGTGGACGCTACGTGCTCGACGACCAGGGCGGGCTGCAATCGCTGGGGCTCGACGATGCGGGCCGCTGCACTCTGCTGATCTGCCTGTCGCGTGGCAGCGCGAGGCTCGCCGAGGCGCAGGCGGACGCCTATGCGAGCTGGGGCCGCTGGACCGACGGCACGATCGACTCGCACGGCGCCTTCGGCTGGGCGGTCCTTGCGCCCAATCGCAGGCTGTCCTCGAACCAGGGACTGCACTACCTGGTCGGCGTGCCGTCGACGACGGTGCCGACCAGCGGGCAGTTCGGCTATTCGTTGCTCGGCGCGACGCGACCGACGTTCGCCAACGGCTCCGCAAGCCCCGGCAACTTCAGCGGCAGCGCCGGTGTCGCCTTTTCGCCTGGCCAGGCCCGGATCGGGCTCGAAGGCCTGGTCACGATCGGCGGCACCAGCTACAACTTCGCCACGGCGGGCGGCGCTCGCGACCCGTCGCTGAGCGCGCTCGCCACCGATGCGGCCCGGAACTTCGCGTTCAGCGGACGTTCGAACGGCTCCGACACGCTCGGCTGCTCGGGCGGCAGCGGCTGCGGTGTCGAGGTTTCGGGCGGCCTGTTCGGCCCCGAAGCCGCGCGACTCGGGCTCAGCTACGAAATCGACCCCACCGGGCGGGGCTCTACAATCTCGGGGGTCGGAGTATTCCAGAAGCAGTAGCGGTGCGGGTCCGGCCGCCGCCGTCTTCGCTGCTGCCGGAAGCTCCAGCAACGCGAGCCACAGCTTGAAAACGAAGACCCTGGAATACAGCCCCGACGTCGCCGACAACCGTCGACTCGCGAACCTTTGCGGCCCGCTCGACCAGAATCTGCGCCAGATCGAAGAGGCCTTCGACGTCAAGATCGCCCGCCGCGCCGACAGCTTCAGCATCGAGGGTCCCGCCGAGGCCAGCCGCCGCGCGGTCGCAGCGCTCAAGCACTTCTGGAACCGCGCCGAATTGCCGCTGTCGCTCGACGACGTCCAGCTCGGGCTGGTCGAAGTGCGTTCGCCGGCGCCCCGCGAGTCGGGCGACGACGACGCGCCGGTCCTGCACACCAAGCGCAGCGACCTGCAGGGCCGCACGCCGAACCAGCGCGCCTACCTGCGCAACATCCTGTCGCACGACATCACCTTCGGCATCGGCCCGGCCGGCACCGGCAAGACCTACCTGGCCGTCGCCTGCGCCGTCGACGCGCTCGAGCGCGACGCGATCAAGCGCATCGTGCTGACGCGGCCGGCCGTCGAAGCCGGCGAGCGTCTCGGCTTCCTGCCCGGCGACCTGGCGCAGAAGGTCGACCCCTACCTGCGTCCGCTCTACGACGCGCTCTACGACCTGCTCGGCTTCGACCGCACGGCGCGGATGTTCGAAAAGCAGGCGATCGAGATCGCACCGCTGGCCTACATGCGCGGACGCACGCTGAACAACTCGTTCATCATTCTCGACGAGGCGCAGAACACGACGCCCGAGCAGATGAAGATGTTCCTCACGCGGATCGGCTTCGGCTCGCGCGGCGTCGTCACCGGCGACATGACGCAGATCGACCTGCCGCGCGGCCAGGCCTCGGGGCTGATCGAGGCGCGTCGCGTGCTCAAGGGCGTACGCGGGCTCGCGTTCACCGAGTTCGACAGCAGCGACGTCGTCCGCCATCCGCTGGTCGCCCGCATCGTCGACGCCTATGAGCGCTTCGCCCCGCGCGAAGAGTGAGGATCCGCGGCTGTCGCTGTCGATCCAGCTCGGCGATCGCGTCGCCGAGCTTCCGGCCTCGCGCGCGCAGTTGCGACGCTGGGTCGCCTC
>CALLYQ010000334.1 GCA_937858875.1 uncultured Lautropia sp.
GCATGCCGGCGCGGCGCTGGCGTCACTTCGCAGCAAGGCCGAATCCGCCGGCTCGGCCGATTTCATGCCGCTGTGGTCGGGCCAGGCCGCCGGCCTGTGCCGCGTTGCCGGGGCCGGGGAACTGACCCGCGAACTCGCCGCCGAGGCGTTGCGAAGGCTGCGCGTCGGTGCCTGAACGCGCGCGATCCCCGCGCACGCTCGGTGGCGCTCAAGCGGCCGACGACACCTCGGCGAAGGCGCGCGCCACGTGCGCGACGTTGTCGCCGGTGAGGCCCGCGATGCAGATCCGGCCCGACTCGAGGATGTAGACGCCGAAGTCGTTCCTGAGCGCCAGAGCGTGGCTGCCGAGCGCCGGTGCGTAGCTGAACATGCCGTTCTGCTGCAGCAGGAAACCCCAGTCGCCGTCCTGCGCGGTCGCGACCAGCGCCGTATGCAGCGTGCCGCGCATCCGCGTCATGCGGGCGCGCATCCCGGCAACCTCGTCGAACCAGGCGGCGCGCAGTTCGTCGTCGGACAGCACATGCTCGATCAGCCGCGAACCGTAGGACGGCGGGCTCGAATAATTGCGACGGACCATCCGTTGCAGGTGCCCGAGCGAGCGCTGCGCCTCTTCGCTGCTGGTGCAGACGACGCTCAGGCTGCCGCAGCGCTGCGCGTACAGCGAAAACGTCTTCGAGAACGACTGCGAGACGACGAAGGACATTCCGGCATCGGCCGCCGCCCGCACTGCGTAGCGGTCTTCCTCGATGCCTCGGGCGAAACCCTGGTAGGCCATGTCGAAGAACGCGATCAGCCGGCGCGAGGCCATCAGCGCGATCAGTTCGTCCCACTGTGCTGGCGTCGGATCGGCGCCGGTCGGGTTGTGGCAGCACGGATGCAGCACGACGATGCTTTGCGCCGGCAGCGTGCCGATGAAGGCGATCATCGCGGCGAAGTCGACGCTGCCGGTGGTGCTGTCGAAGTACGGGTAGGCCTCGACCTCGAAGCCCGCGCCTTCGAAGATCGCCCGGTGGTTGTCCCAGGTCGGGTCGCTGATGCAGACGCGCGAGCGCGGCCAGGCGGTGAACAGGAAGTCGGCCCCCACCTTCAGCGCGCCCGAGCCGCCGAGCGTCTGTATCGTCGCCACGCGCCCGTCGACGACCGCCTCGCAGTCGGCGCCGAAGACCAGCGGCCGGACGACGCGGCAGTAGTCGGGGTCGCCGCTCATCGGCAGGTAGCCGCGGCCCAGGTGCGTGGTGCCCAGCGCAGCATGCGCTTCGAGCACCGAGCGCAGCACCGGCAGGCGCCCGTCTTCGTCGTAGTAGAAGCCGATGCTCAGGTTGACGCGATCGGCGCGCGAATCGCGCGCATAGGTCTCCTGCAGCGACAGGATCGGATCGCCGTCGTAGGGGGGAATCTTGCTGAACACGTTCTGCTTTCCTTTCGAGTCCGGAACGATGCGGGCGGCCCGACGCTGCGCGAGGGCAGCGCCCTGCACGACGGCGGCGCGGTCAACGGTAGCGCATCACCTCGAGCGCCGACACCTGCGCGGCCTGGTTGCCCCAGGCATTGCGAATGTAGCTGGCGACCGCCGCAATATCGGCGTTACCGAGCGAATGCGCAAACGGCGGCATTCCGTATGGCCGCGGATTGCCCGTGGTCGACGGCGTGAAGCCGCCGTCGAGGATCATCCGCACGACGTTGGCCGACGACGCCATCGTGATCGCGCGGGTGCCCGCCAGCGGCGCATAGGCGCCCGGTGCCCCTTCGCCTTCGTCGCCGTGGCACTGTGCGCATTGCGCTTCGTAGACCGCACGGCCCTGCTCGAGGCTGGCTGCCGACGGCTCGGCGCCGTCATCCGCAGCGGCCGGCTGCGGCGGCAGCGCCTTCAGGAACACCGCCATCGCCCGCAGGTCAGCCTCGCTCAGATGCTGCGTCGAGCGGAAGACCACCTCGGCCATCGGCCCGATCGTGCTGGCCTGCGGCGACTGGCCCGTCTGCATCAGCGCGACGATGTCGCCGATCTCCCAGCGGCCGACGCCGGCCTCCTCGGCAGCCTTCAGCGACGGCGCGTACCAGGCGCCGGCCGACAGCGGACCGCCGGTGAACTCGCTGGCCGGCGCGACGGCACCGAGGAAGTTGCGCGGCGAATGGCAGGCGCCGCAATGGCCGAGCGAGCGGACCAGGTAGGCGCCGCGGTTCCAGTCGGCCGGCTGCGCCGGATCCGGCTCGAAGGCGGCCGGCCTGAAGTACAGCGCACGCCAGACGGCGAGCGAAGCCTGCAGGCCGTACGGAAAGCGCAATGCATGGGGCCGGTTCGGTCGCACGGCCGGCGGCTGGCTCTGCAGGTACGCGAAGATCGCGTCGGAATCCTCGCGCGTGATCTGCGTGTAGTTCGGATACGGGAAGGCCGGATACAGCAGCCGGCCGTCCTTCGAGCGTCCGTTGTGCATCGCACGCCAGAACTCGCCGGCCGACCAGTCGCCGATCCCGGTTTCCGGGTCGGATGTCAGGTTCGACGCGTAGATCGTGCCGAAGGGCGTCTCGATGCCGCGGCCGCCAGCGTAGTCGGGGCCGCCGGGCGTCGTGTGGCAGCCGACGCAGTTGCCCACGCGCGCAAGGTAGGCGCCGCGCTCGATCGTCTCGGCCGACGGCGGGCCCGATGCAGCGACTTCGTCGGCGGCGGATTCGCCGCGCAGGTTCAGGAATGCCACCAGCGCGACCACGGCGGCAATGCCGGCCACGAGGATCGCGAGCGTACGCAGCCAGATCCGGCGGCCGGTTCCCGGGCTCGTCGCACTCATTGCGGGACGCCTCCGCAGCGCATCGGCGGCGGCTCCGGAGCCTCTGCCGCCGGCCGCGAATCGGCCGGCACCGGCTGCGAGGCGAGCCAGTTCACGACCGCCGCGACGTCGTCAGGCCGCATCCGCTCGGCGATCTCGGCCATGCAATCGGGCGCCTGGGCATGGCGCAGCCCCGTCTTCCAGGCGCCGAACTGCCCGGCAAGGTAGTCGCGCGGCAAGCCGAGCAGGCCCGGCACGGCCGGCTCGACACCGGTCAACTCGGGTCCGTGGCAGGCCGCACAGGACGGCAGTTGCCGGGCCGCGTCGCCCCGCCTGACCAGAGTCTGCCCGTGCGCGAGCGCTGCGGGCGACGCGGCCGGCGCCTGCGGCGGCGGGTATGGCAGATCGACCGAAGCGAAGTATTCGGCGATCTCGCGCAGGTAGTCGTCGGACAGGTAGGCGAGCATCCGGCTCATCGCGGCGTTGTGCCGGCGGCCGTCGCGAAAGTTCAGCAACTGGTTGTACAGGTAGCCCGCCGGCTTGCCGGCGATACGCGGCAGGTAGCCGTCGGGCGTCGCGCGCCCTTCCTCGCCATGGCAAACGACGCAGGCCAGCACGCTCTGGCCGATCGTGTCGGGCACCGCGTGAGCGGCGTGAGCGGCGTGAGCGGCGGGAGCGGCAGCCCCGAGCGCGACGCCGGCGTATCCGGCGAGCGCGGTCGCGGCGACGGCGGCGATCCGGCGGCAGACGCGCAGCGCCCCGGCGGGAAGCGGCATGCGCAGCGAGCGTCGCGTGCACGGCGACGCGGCATTCTTGTTCGAGGCGTACATCGTGAGAGGAGGCAAACGGCCGATGCTAGCAGGACCTCGACTGCTCCTCAGCCTGTGCAAGCGGATGCCCGCCGCCGTCCCCGGCCGCGCTCGACCGCTCAAGGTTCGAAGCGCTGCAGCGTCCGCTCGAAGCGGTCGAACATCTCGTCGACCTGTTCGGCAGTGATGATCAGCGGCGGGCAGAAGGCGACCGTGTCGCCCATCGCGCGCACGACGAGGCCTTCGTCGAGCGCCAGTTGTGCGACCCGCGCGCCGACCTTGGCCGCCGGATCGAAAGCCGTGCGCCCGGCCTTGTCGGCGCTCAGCTCGACGGCGCCGATCAGCCCGACGCCGCGCGCCTCGCCGACCAGCGGGTGCTCGCCCAGCCGCTTCAGTCGCTGCAGGAACCGCGGCGCGATGGACTGGACGTGCTCGAGCATCCGCTCTTCCTCGTAGATGCGCAGCGTCTCGAGCGCCACCGCCGACGCGACCGGGTGTCCGGAGTAGGTGAAGCCGTGCCCGAAGGTGCCGATGCGCCCGCTGTTGTCGGCGATCGCCGAATGCAGCTTTTCCGACAGCATCAGCGCCGAGATCGGCACGTAGCCCGAGGACAGCGCCTTGGCCGTGGTCAGGATGTCCGGGCGCAGGCCGAAGGTCGTGGAGCCGAACATTTCTCCGGTCCGGCAGAAGCCGCAGATGACCTCGTCGGCGATCAGCAGCACCTCGTACTTGCGCAGCACCGCCTGCACCTTCTCGAAGTAGCCGGCCGGCGGTACGATCACGCCGCCGGCGCCCATGACCGGCTCGGCTA
>CALLYQ010000335.1 GCA_937858875.1 uncultured Lautropia sp.
GCGATCAGGGCAGCACCGAGGAACAGATAGAGCTCCCCGCGCCCGGGTTCATAGCGCAGCACGAACCACAGCGCTGCCATGCAGAGCACCACCAGCACCGTGGCGACCGTCAGCATCCGGCGCCGGCGGCGGAGCCGTCGAACTCACGCGCACGCTCGACGCCTCGGACCTGCCTTTCGAGTTCATGCTCAATGCCTTGCGCCTGCGCGAGGGCGTTCCCGCGGCGCTGTTCGAAGAGCGAACCGGCCTGTCGCGCGCGGCCATCTCCAGGGAGCTGGCGCAGGCCACCGAGCGCGGCCTGCTCGACCCCAACCCGCTGCGGATCCGCGCGACGCCGCTGGGGCTGCGCTTTCTGAACGACCTGCAGTCGCTGTTCCTCAGGGACTGAGCGAGGCCCCGCACGAACGAGGCCGAGCGACTCGCGGCTGCACCCGATCGATTCGACAACAGAGGAGACGAACATGCCTGCGATCAAGAGCACGATGATGCCCGCGCCGCTGTCGCTGAACCGCCTGCTCGAGCATGCCGGGCGGCTGTTCCCACAGTCGCAGATCGTGTCGCGGCTGCCGGACAAGTCGTTGCGCCGGCACAGCTACGGCGAATGGCATCGGCGCACGCGGGCGCTGGCCTCGGCGCTGAAGAAGCTCGGCCTGCGCAAGGGCGACCGCGTGGCCACGCTGTGCTGGAACCACCATGCGCACCTCGAGTGCTATTTCGGCATTCCGGCCGCCGGCGGCGTCATGCATACGCTGAACCTGCGGCTCGCGCCCGACGACATCGGCTGGATCGCCGGGCATGCGCGGGACCGCTTCCTGATCGTCGACGACATCCTGCTGCCGCTTTACCAGAAGTTCGCCGCGCATCACCGCTTCGAGCGAGTCATCGTGTTCCCGTTCTCCGGCGCGCCGGTGCAGGTGCGCGCCGGCGAGCCGCACGACGGCGAACCGGCGATCGACGACTACGAGCAACTGCTGGCCCAGGCGCCGGCCGATTTCGACTACGCCGAGCACGACGAGAACGACCCGGTCGCGATGTGCTACACGTCGGGCACGACTGGCCGGCCGAAAGGCGTCGTCTATTCGCACCGCTCGACGGTCCTGCATTCGCTGATGGCCGCGCTCCCCGACTACGTGGCGCTGTCGGCGCGCGATACGGTCCTGCCCGTCACGCCGATGTTCCATGCGAACTCCTGGGGCATCCCTTACGCCGCTTCGATGGTCGGCGCCAAGCTGGTCTTCCCGGGGCCGCACCTGCATCCCGAAGACCTGCTCGACCTGATGCAGCTGGAGCCGCCGACCGCGGCGCTCGGCGTGCCGACGATCTGGCTGGCGCTGATCCAGGCCTTCGAGGCCAACCCGGGGCGCTGGAAGATGCCGGCCGGCCTGCGCACGATGGTCGGCGGTGCCGCGGTGCCGGAATCGCTGATCCGCCAGTTCGCGAAGCACGGGGTCAGCGTCGACCAGGGCTGGGGGATGACCGAGACTTCGCCGATGGCGTCGCTGTTCTTCGAGAAGCCCGAATTGGTCGGCGAGCTGAGCGAGGAGCAGTGGTTCGCTCGCAAGGCGATGGCCGGCGTACCGGTGCCGCTGGTCGAAACTCGGATCATGGGCGACGACGGGCTGTGCGAGTGGAACGGCAACGACGTCGGCGAACTGCAGGTGCGCGGGCCCTTCATCACCGGCAGCTATCACGACGAGGCGCCGTCGGCCTCGAACTTCACCGACGACGGCTGGCTGCGCACCGGCGACGTCGCGGCGATCGACGAGCACGGCTACATCCGGATCGCCGACCGCACGAAGGACCTGATCAAGTCGGGCGGCGAGTGGATCAGCTCGGTCGACCTCGAGAACGCGATCATGGCGCACCCGGCGGTCGCCGAGGCCGCCGTCATCGCCGTCGCGCATCCGAAGTGGACCGAGCGGCCGCTGGCCTGCGTCGTGCGCAAGCCGGGCGCCAGCGTCGACGCCGACGAGTTGCGCAAGTTCCTCGGTGGCCGATTCGCGAGCTGGCAAGTGCCCGATGCGATCGAATTCGTCGACGAGATTCCGCGTACCTCGACCGGCAAGTTCTGGAAAGTGAAGCTTCGCCAGCGCTATGCCGACTGGCGCTGGCCCGAGTGAGCAAGGCCGCCGTTCGCGACCGAGGCTGGTGCGTTCGTCTGCACCGCAACGGTGCGCCGAAGCGGAATGCACCATAATGGCGCGCTACCCGTCGCGGCGGTGCGGCCGGCGTGGGCAGCGACCCGGCCGGGCGGCGATCCGCCTGGTGCATGGCGCCGCCGGCGGCCCGTGGGGCGGCACCTCGATGGCATGGAAGCTGCTTGAAGCCGGTACGCACCCCATATCCCCTGGAGATTGAATAGCATGGCCGCCACACCGCAAGACGTGCTGAAGACGATCAGCGACAACGAGGTGAAGTTCGTCGACCTGCGCTTTACCGACACCCGCGGCAAGGAGCAGCACGTCACCGTTCCGGCGGGCCTCGTCGACGAGGACAAGTTCGTCTCGGGCCACGCGTTCGACGGCTCGTCGATCGCCGGCTGGAAAGGCATCGAGGCTTCGGACATGCTGCTGATGCCCGATCCGTCGACCGCGAACATCGATCCGTTTCGCGAGGAACCGACGCTGATCCTGACCTGCGACGTGATCGAGCCCTCCGACGGCAAGGGCTACGCGCGCGATCCGCGCTCGATCGCCAGGCGCGCCGAGGCCTACCTGAAGGCAAGCGGCATCGGCGACACCGCATTCTTCGGCCCGGAGCCCGAGTTCTTCATCTTCGACTCGGTGACCTGGAACGTCGACATGTCGGGCTGCTTCGTGAAGATCAATTCCGAAGAAGCCTCGTGGTCGACCGGCAAGGACTTCGAGGGCGGCAACCTCGCGCATCGCCCGACGGTCAAGGGCGGCTATTTCCCGGTGCCTCCGGTCGATTCGTTCCAGGACATGCGCTCGGAGATGTGCCTGATCCTCGAGCAGATGGGCGTGCCCGTCGAGGTGCACCACCACGAGGTGGCCGGCGCCGGCCAGAACGAGATCGGCACGAAATTCTCGACGCTGGTGCAGCGTGCCGACTGGCTGCAACTGCTCAAGTACATCGTGCACAACGTCGCGCACAGCTACGGCAAGACCGCGACCTTCATGCCGAAGCCGATCGTAGGCGACAACGGCTCGGGCATGCACGTGCACCAGTCGATCTGGAAGGACGGCCAGAACCTGTTTGCCGGCGACAAGTACGCCGGCCTGTCGGAGTTCGCGCTGCACTACATCGGCGGCATCATCAAGCACGCGCGCGCGCTGAACGCGATCACGAACCCGGGCACGAACTCGTACAAGCGGCTGGTGCCCGGCTTCGAGGCGCCGGTCAAGCTGGCCTACTCGGCGCGCAACCGTTCGGCCTCGATCCGCATTCCGTACGTCAGCAACCCGAAAGGGCGGCGCATCGAGTGCCGCTTCCCCGATCCGCTGGCCAACCCGTACCTGGCCTTCACGGCGCTGATGATGGCCGGGCTCGACGGCGTGCAGAACAAGATCGATCCGGGCGAAGCTGCCGACAAGAACCTCTACGACCTGCCGCCGGAAGAGGAAGCGAAGATTCCGACCGTCTGCGCGTCGCTCGACCAGGCGCTCGAGTACCTGGACCGCGACCGCGAGTTCCTGACCCGCGGCGGCGTGTTCTCGAACGACATGATCGATGCCTACATCGAACTGAAGATGGACGAGGTCACGCGTTTCCGCATGACCACGCATCCGATCGAGTTCGACATGTACTACAGCCTCTGAGG
>CALLYQ010000336.1 GCA_937858875.1 uncultured Lautropia sp.
CGTCGTCTCGCAGCCGACCTGGGGCGTCGATGTCGGCGCGGCGGCGCAGATCCGGCAGGCGCTGATCGACCTGCGCGATGCCGGCGCGGCCGTGCTCGTGGTCTCCGAGGAGCTCGAGGAGCTGTTCGAAATCTGTGACCGGATCGCCGTGATCGCCGGCGGCCGCCTGTCTCCGACGCGGGCGCTGCACGAGACGAGCATCGAGGAGATCGGCCTCTGGATGAGCGGCGCCTGGCCGGCGCCATCGCGGGCGCCGGTCGATGGACGCTGAGCCGGCCATGTCCGCTGTATCGTCGTCGAGCTCGCCGCCCGCCACTACGCGGAGAACGCGCTGGCTGCCAGTGCTCGAACGCCGCGCCCAGCCTTCGACGGCGATGCGCTGGCTGTCGCCGCTGCTGGCCGCGCTGCTCACGATCCTGGTCGGCGGGCTGATGTTCGCTGCGCTGGGCAAGCCGCCGCTCGAAGCGCTGCGTGTCTTCTTCCTGAATCCGCTGCGCGACGCCTGGGCCTTGTCGGAGCTGCTGTTGAAAGCCACGCCGCTCGCGCTGATCGCCACGGGCCTGGCGATCGGATTTCGTGCCAACGTCTGGAACATCGGCGCCGAGGGGCAGTTCGTCGTCGGCGCCGTTGCTGCCACCGGGATCGCGCTGGCCTTTCCCGATGCGGGCGGTCGCTGGCTGCTCGGCGCGATGCTCGTGGCCGGCGTGCTCGGCGGAGCGGCCTGGGCGGCGATTCCGGCGCTGCTGCGCACCCGCTTCGGCGCCAGCGAGATTCTCGTGTCGCTGATGCTCGTCTACGTCGCGCAACTGGGCGTTTCGTGGCTCGTGCACGGGCCCTGGCAGGACCCGGAGGGCTTCAACTTTCCGCAGACGGCGATGTTCTCCGAGGCCGCGCTGCTGCCGCTGCTCGTCGAGGGCACGCGGCTCAATGCCTCGTTCGCGATCGCGATCGGCGTGCTGCTGGCGGCGTGGGTCTTCATCGCGCGCAGCTTCGCCGGGTTCCGGATGGAGGTGGCCGGGCAATCCGAGGCGGCGGCGCGCTACGCCGGGTTCTCGGTGTCGCGCACGGTCTGGATCGGCATGCTGGCCGGCGGCGCCGCCGCCGGCCTGGCAGGCATGAGCGAGGTCGCCGGCCCGATGGGACAGCTGACCGAACACGTGTCCAGCCAGTACGGCTTCGCGGCGATCATCGTGGCCTTCGTCGGCCGGCTGCATCCGTTCGGCATCGCGCTGGCCAGCCTGCTGATGGCGCTGCTGTACATCGGCGGTGAGCAGGCGCAGCAGTACCTGGCCTTGCCTTCGTCGATCTCGAAGGTGTTCCAGGGGATGCTGCTGTTCTTCCTGCTCGGTGCCGATGTCTTCGTGCAGTACCGGTTGCGGTGGGCGAAGCGGTGATTGCCGTGCCTCAGCCGATCACTCGGCGCGCGACACCGGTGCTTCGCCCAGCGGCCTGCCGCCGGGGCCGTCCATGAAGGTCTGCCAGGGCTGCGGTTCGACCTGGCCCACGCCGGGCTTGCCATAGTCGCAGACGCCGGTCGGGAACACCGCATTCAGCCGGGCCCATTGCGTCGCCGTGAAGTTGACGCGGTAGTCGCCGAGATTCAGCGGCTCGAGCTGGCATTTCATGATGTCGCTGGTCAGTGGTTCGCCGGCGGCCACGCGCGTGTCGCGGAACACCGGCCATTCGTCGATCCCCGGTTCGAAGACGTCGCTGACGATCGACGAGGCCATGCTCGGCTCGGCGCCGGTGTTGCAGTAGACCGGATCGCTGCTCCACTGTCCGATGTCGGCGCGCCAGCACGAGTCGACGGCCGCCGCCGGCTTGTTCGCGATCAGCTTCTCGCGCCAGCTGCGATCGCCGGTGTCGGCCTCGACGCGCATCAGCCAGTCGTTCATCACGTCGAAGCGACGGGCGGCAAGCTCCGGCAGCCGTCCCTTGTGACGCCAGATCACGTGGTTCGCGTAGTCGCCGTGTACTGCGAGGATCCGATTGCGCGTGACCCACGAGCGGAAGTCGTAGTGCTCCTCCATGATCTCGAAGCGCACGCCGGCGATGATCGCCACGTCACCGAGGTGGCGGCCATGCGTGACCCGGCCCGAGCCATGCGCGATCTCCGCTGCTTGCGGATCCGCCTGCATCCGAGCGGGCTGCCACTGCCCGTTGATGTCGTAGCCGCCGAGCTGTTCGTTCAGCGTGACGAACTGCTCCGGCGTGATCGCACCGCTGTTCAGCGCTTCGAAGCCGTACTGGATGCCGACGTTGTCCAGCGGCGAGCGGGCGAAGCCGGTGGCGTCGCGCGGTCCGAACACCGAGATGTTGAAGTCCTGCAGCGTGCAGCGCTTGCCCTGCGGATTGGCCGGCGACCACTGGTCTGCCGGATCGCCGCAGCCGATGGTCGGGTCGATGTAGAACGGTGTACGGCTGGCCATGTTGACGTTGGCCGGCCCTTCGCAGACCTGGTTCCAGCGATGGCCGGCGACGAGCCCGCGCTGCATGACCGTCATGTCCAGCGGCGTACCGGCCTGGCTGTCGTGGTAGCGCTTCAGCAGCCCGCAGTCGACGAACTCGCGGCCCGTCGTCCAGGTGTCCTGCCAGCCTTCGGCAGGCAGGATGCCCTGCAGCAGCCCCGGGTAGTTCGACGCATGCAGATGCTGCTGGTGCGCGCCGCCGGAGCTGCCGTCGGCCATCGTGTAGCGGATCTGGCCGTAGCGTTCGGTGATGTACTCCTTGAGCATGATGACGGTCTCGGCCGAGGTCACGTCGTTGCAGTGCGTGCCGTACTGCGTCATCTCCGAGGAGGCCACCATGAACCCGCGGCTCAGTGCGTCGTGGTCCATCACGTTGCCGGGGTTCGCCTGCACGCGCCGGTAGTCGCAGCCGGAGCCGAATTTCCAGAACAGCTTGCGATTCCATGACTCCGGCACGCTCCAGGGCGTCCAGCCCGTGGTCGGATCCGTCGGGTCGGCCAGGTAGGCGAGGTCGTACTTGCCGCGGTTCATCACGCCGCGCTCGATCCGCACGATGTACGGCACCCGTCGGCCTTCGTCGGTCACCGTGGTCGCGATCTGCCCGGGCGGCGGTGGATTGTCGACGTCGTAGGGCTCGAAGGTGCCGGCAGCGGTGCGGTACTGGTAGCGGTAGACCGGCGCGGCGACGTTGCACTGCTCGTCGAGCGGCTCGCCGAGATCAGGGTTGTTCGCTGTGGGCGAAGCGACGCTGGTCGTGCAGGTCCAGGGCGTGATCTGTTCTCCGGAGATCACCGGTCCGCCGATCGGGTGGTTGGTGATCTCGAGCACCGCGCCCTTGCTTTCGGGCAGGGCCGCGCGCAACTCGTTTTTCCCGATCACGAGTCCGTCGACCAGGCCGTAGTAGCGGCCATCGGGTCGCAGGTCGAAGGCCCGGCTCACGTCGGCGCCGTTCAGCTCGATGCGCAGCGCCTTCGGATCGACGCCGGCCGGCGCGACGACTTCGACCAGTGCGTCGCCGCCGGAAACCAGGTCGGCACGGTTGGAAAGCACCCGCAATTCGGCGACCGGGCCGTTCGGGTCCGGGGCACCACCGCCGCCGTTGCCGCCGCCGACGTCGATCGGATCGTCGGAATCGCTGCTGCTGCAGCCGGCGATGATCACCGCCAACGAAAGCAGCGTGGCACGGGCCAGGAATGGTCGCTTGCGCTTGTACATGTCGTCTCGCCTTCAGGAAGGAAATGGGTCAGGCGTCCCGGCGCGCGCAGCGCTGCCGGGCTCGGAAAACCGCCGCTTGCTCAGCGGCAGTCGAAGTTGGCCGCGTCGTCGGTACTGCCGCTGCCCTTGTAGATGGCGGCCTGCGGGTACGGGCAGAGCGGCCGCGTGCGGGTCACCGCGTTGTCGGCGATGCGTGCGGCAACGATCCGTTCGGGCGGTTGGCCCTGCTCGACCCAGCGATCGAGCGCCATCAGCAGGTCGTTTTCGGCGCTGGCATCGGGTGCCTGCGTGCCGGAATTGCCGAAGACCGTGGCGCCCGAGCCGCCGCCGCAGTGACCCATCCCGGGGGCGAGAAACAGCCGGAAGAAGTCTCGCGTGGGCTGCGATCCGCCCTGGGCTGCCTGCACCGCGTCGTGATACGCGATCGAGTCGAGCGCGTTGACCACGGCGTCCTGCCATCCGTGGTAGACGATCGCCTTGCCGCCCGCGGCCCTGAAGGCCGACAGGTCGCTCGAGGTCTGGTCGACGAGCGGACCGATCTTTGCGTCGGCGAAGGCAAGATCGCGGTCGTAGTCGAAGCTCCACCAGTTCCACTGCGGATTGTCGAAGACCCACAGGCGCCAGTAGTCGGCGCGAACCGGCTCCGTGCCGCCCCAGTAGCCCGGCCACGAGGCCTCGGTGCCCACCGGGTAGCCGGGGTAGATCTGCTCGCCGGTGCGGGGGTTCTTCGGCCCCGCGTAGATCTTGCGGGCGACATCGACCTGCTCGGCCGTCAGGCAGTCGTCCGTCTCGGCGCCGGTGCACTGCAGGCTGCCGACATCGAAGTAGCCGGTCGTGCAGGTTCGCGGATCCTCGATCACCCCGTCGGGCACGCCATCGATCGTGTCGCATGCTGCCACCGCGCGCTCGGTGATCAGCCGCGCCTTGGCCGCGGACAGGATCGTCGGAGCGTTGGTGCCCGGAGCGCGATTGGCCTGGAAGCGGTGAAGGAACTCGACGTTCAGGCGTGTGCGGTTGTTGCCCGGTGCGCCCGCGATCACGCCGTCGAAATCCTCGGGATAGCGCTGCATCTGAGCGAAGCCCTGGTGGCCGCCGGTCGAGCAGCCGTAGTAGTAGGCCCGGCTGGGTGCCTGCGCTCTCAGGCCGCCGACCAGCGCGCGGGACGGCGCAGTGATCGCATGGATCGAACGACTGCCCCAGTCACGGATCTTCTCGGGCTGGCCCACGCCCCAGAACATTTCGTTCGGATCGCTGGACTGGTGGCCGGTATCGCCGCCGACCGCGGCGTAGCCCTGGCGCATCGCGTAGGCCATGTCGCGGTAGCTCAACGCCGGGCTGTAGCCGCCGTTTCCGGTCACGACCAGCTTGCCGTTCCACTCCGGACCCTCCGGCACCCAGATCTCGAACTCGATCAGCGAGGCGGGCGTCGGCGTGGCCTTCGCGGTGATCCGGCAGAAAGCCGGCAACTCGTCGATGGCGGTCCGGCTGCCTGCCGGCGTGTGGCTGCCGGCAGGAATTCTTTCGGCGCCGGTCACGGTGGCATCGTTCAATTCCACGGCGGCCAGCGCCGCGCCGTCGCAGCTCAGCGGCTCGGCAGCGACGGGCAGTTCCGGCGCCGGCGTGTAGTCGTCGTTCGAGCTGCCGCATGCGGCGAGCAGCGAGACGAGCAGCGCGGACGCAAGCGGCAGCCGACGTTTCAGCGACGGTTTCATCAGAATCTCCTCTGCGTTCGTTTTTACGGGCGCGAGCGCACCCCCGCGGTCCGACGACCGCGATTCGGATTGCTCGCCGAGAAAGAGCGAACCGGACCGGCGGCCCGGTTCGACGGCGGCTTACTCCGGCTGGATTCCGGCCGCCTTGATCACGCGTCCCCACTTGGCCGCTTCTTCGGCCTGGAACTTCGCAAGCTCCTCGGAGCCGGTCGTCCATGCGGTCGAGCCGCTGCCGGCGAAGAAGTTCCTGGCCGCGTCGTCCTGCGTGGCCTTGACCAGCAGTTCGCGCAGCTTCCCGACGACCTCGGGCGGCGTGCCGGCCGGGGCATAGGCGGCGAACCAGTAGCCCATGTCGTAGCCCTTGACGCCGGCCTCGGCGATCGTCGGCACGTCGGCCAGCAGCGGGTTGCGCTGCGTCGTCGATACGCCGAGCGCCTTCAGCTTGCCGCTGTTGATCTGCGGCACGCCGGTCGACGTGTCGGTGATCATGAAGTCGATCTGTCCGCCCATCAGGTCCGTCAGCGCGCTCGGATTGCTCTTGTACGGCACGTGCAGGATGTCGGTGTCGGTCAGCTGCTTGAACATCTCGCCAGCCATCCGGCTCGACGAGCTGCCGCTGCCGAAGCTCAGTTTGCCGGGCGACTTCTTCGCTGCCGCCACGAGGTCCATCACGTTGCCGTACGGTGCGTCGGGGCGCACGACCAGCACCTGGCCTCCCTTGCCGAGACCGGTGATCGGCGCGAAGTCCTTGACCGGGTCGTAGCTCAGTTTCTTGTACAGGTGCTCGTTGGCCGCGTGCGTCGTGTTCGTCGTGATCAGCACCGTGTAGCCGTCGGCCGCTGCGTTGGCCACGAGCTGCGCGGCGATCTGGCCGCTGGCGCCTCCGTTGTTCTCGACGAACACCGGCTGTCCCGTCTGCTCGCTGACCGAACGCCCGAGCGCGCGTCCGAGCTGGTCGGTGGCGCTGCCGGCAGCGAACGGAATGACGAAGGTCATCGTCTTCGACGGAAATGCCTGCGCGGCTGCCGGTTGCGGCACCGCAGCCGCAACGGATAGGGCCAGCGCGGCGGCCAGCCAGTGGCGACGGGCAAGCGTGGGATGGTGGGTCATTGTTGTCTCCCTCTCGGTTGGAAATCAGGTGTGGATGGGCGGACCGGCCAGGCAGGGAAGCAGTGCACGCGGCACGCGGATCGGCAACTCGAGCAGCAGGAACGAAAGCGCCTTGCCGTGGCTGTCGAGGTTCAGCGCGTCGTTGACCCCGCCGTCGAGCACTTCGTCGAGCACGAAGTTCAGGCAGTGCAGCCTTGGCAGCTCGTAGCGCACGACGCGCGCCGGGCGGCGGTGAGCGAACTGCTCGGCCACCGCCTGCTCGGTCACCTGCTCGAGCAGAAGCGGCCAAAGCTGCGGATGCCAGGCGACGACGCTGATGTTGCAGCGATTGCCCTTGTCTCCGGTGCGGCCGTGCGCCGCCCGGTAGAGCGGCACGGTCAGCGAATCGGGCGTCATCAGGCAGCCTCGACGAAACGGAAGCGGCACGGCGCCTGCTCGCGCGGCACGCTGCACGAGACGGTGCCCAGCCGCTGGCGCAAGCCGGTACGCACGCCGCCGCCGCCGGCCGGACCGCAGGTGTAGAGCGCGTTGACTTCGCGGCCCAGGCGTTCGGCGCTCGCGCGATCGCGATGGTTCATCGCGATGCGCAGCCGCACGTCGGTGGCGCCTCGGTCGGGAAACCCGGACAGCCAGCGCCCGTCGTCGTCGCCGAACAGGCTGGTCACGCCGATCAGGTCGACACGCAAGGATCCCAGGTCCGCGAGCCGCTCGCGCAGAACTTCGCCGGCCAGCCGCGCGCGGGCTTCCGCCCGGGGGCCGGCATACGAGATCTCGCCTTCGGCCAGCCAGCCGGTCGCGTGAAACAGGTTGACCTTCAGCGTGGCCGGACGCGGGTGTCCGCGCACGCCGGTCAGGCGCACGCGATCCGGTCCCAGTTCGTGCACCTCGGCCTCGGTGATGTCGGCGACCACGTCGGGTGTCAGGTAGGCCGACGGATCGTGGACTTCGTACAGCAGTTGCTCCTTGACCGTATGGGCGTCGATCCGGCCGCCGGTATTCTCGGGCTTCGTGATCGTGCAGTTGCCGTCGGCATCGATCTCGGCGATCGGGTAGCCGAGCCGCGCCATGCCGGGAACGTCCTTGTAGCCGGGGTCGGCGTAGTAACCGCCGGTGACCTGGGTGCCGCATTCGAGCAGGTGGCCGACCATCGTCGCGCGGCCGATGCGCATCCAGTCGTCGCGGGCCCAGCCGAAATGCGCGAGCGCCGGCCCGACCGCAAGCGACGGATCGGCCACGCGGCCGCAGACGACGATGTCCGCGCCGGCTTGCAGCGCGTCGGCGATGCGATGCAGGGTCTCGTCCTGAGGGGCGTAAT
>CALLYQ010000337.1 GCA_937858875.1 uncultured Lautropia sp.
AGCTGGAACTCGCCGATGCTCTGGCCGAACTGCTTGCGCTCGTGCACGTAGGGCAGCACGACGTCCATGCAGGCGGCCATGATGCCCAGCGGGCCGCCCGACAGCACCGCGCGCTCGTAGTCGAGCCCGCTCATCAGCACCTTGACGCCGTTGCCGACCCCGCCGAGCACGTTTTCTTCGGGCACTTCGCAGTCCTCGAAGAAGATCGGATACGTGTTCGAGCCGCGCATGCCGAGCTTGTCGAGCTTGGTGCCGAAGGACAGGCCCTTGGAGCCCTTCTCGATGATGAACGCGGTGATGCCGCGTGGGCCGGCTTCGGCCTCGGTTTTCGCGTAGACGACCAGCGTGTCGGCGTCGCCGCCGTTCGTGATCCACATCTTCGCGCCGTTGAGCACGTAGCGATCGCCGTTGCGTTCGGCGCGCAGCTTCATGCTGACGACGTCGGAGCCGGCGTTCGGTTCGCTCATCTCCAGCGCACCGACGTTGTCGCCGGACACGAGTTTCGGCAGGTACTTGCGCTTCTGGGCGTCGTTGCCGTTGCGATGGATCTGGTTGACGCACAGGTTCGAATGCGCGCCGTACGACAGGCCGACGGCGGCCGAGGCCCGCGACACCTCTTCCATCGCGACCATATGCGCGAGATAACCGAGATTGGCGCCGCCGTAGTCTTCGCCGACGGTCATCCCGTGCAGGCCGAGCTCGCCGAGCTTCTTCCACAGATCGGCTGGGAACGCATTGTCCCGGTCGATGTCCGCCGCGCGCGGCGCGATTTCCTTCGCCGCGAAGGTCTGCACGCTGTCGCGCAGCATCTCGATCGTCTCGCCGAGATCGAAGCGCAGTCCGGGTAGCTGGGCCATTGAAATCTCCAGTGTCGTGAATGGGGGAAGTCAGGCGGTGCGATCTTCGGGGAGCTTCAGCTCCTCGACCATTCGTTCGCGCATGACGAACTTCTGCACCTTGCCGGTGATCGTCATCGGCATGTCCGAAACGAAGCGGATGTAGCGCGGGATCTTGTAGTGGGCGATCCTGTCGCGGCAGAAGTCGCGGATCTCGTCTTCGGTGGCCTGCGCGCCGGGCTTCAGAACGACCCACGCGCAGATCTCCTCGCCGTATTTCTGGTCCGGAACGCCGAAGACCTGGACCGACTGCACCTTCGGATGGGTGAAGAGGAACTCTTCGATCTCGCGCGGATAGACGTTCTCGCCGCCGCGGATCAGCATGTCCTTCACGCGGCCGACGATGTTGCAGTAGCCGTCGGCATCGATCGTCGCACGGTCGCCGGTGCGCATCCAGCCGTCGACGATCGCCTCGCGTGTGCGCTCGTCGTCGCCCCAGTAGCCCTTCATCACCGAGTAGCCGCGCACCCACAGCTCGCCGGCCTCGCCGACCGGCACGACCTTGCCGTCGGCGTCGACGACCTTCGCCTCGAGGTGCGGCTGGATGCGCCCGACCGTGGAAACGCGGCGTTCGATCGGGTCGCTGGTCGAGCTCTGGAACGACACCGGGCTCGTCTCGGTCATGCCGTAGGCGATCGTGATCTCGCGCATGTTCATCCGTTCGACGACCTGCTTCATCGTCTCGATCGGGCACGGTGCGCCGGCCATGATGCCGGTGCGCAGCGTCGACAGGTCGAAGCCCGCGAACTCCGGGTGATCCAGTTCGGCGATGAACATCGTCGGCACGCCGTGCAGCGCCGTGCAGCGTTCCGCCGCGACGGCACCCAGCGCGGCGCCCGGATCGAAGATTTCGCCGGGGAACACCATCTGCGCGCCGGTCGACACGCAGGCCAGCACCGACAGCACCATGCCGAAGCAGTGGTACAGCGGCACCGGGATGCATAGCGAGTCGTGCTCGGTGAAGCGCATCGCCTGCGCGACGAAGCGCCCGTTGTTGACGACGTTGTGGTGCGTCAGCGTGGCGCCCTTCGGGTTGCCGGTCGTGCCGCTGGTGAACTGGATGTTGATCGCGTCATGGCAGTCGAGCGCCGCGGTGATGGCGTCGAGCGCCTGCGTGTCGGGCCGCTCGCCGCCGCGCGCGAGGACTTCGTCGTAGCCGAGCATGCCCGGCGTGCGTTCTTCGCCCATGCGGATCACGAACTGCAGCATCGGCAGGCGTGCGGACTTCAGCGCGCCGGGCTCGCTGGTGGCCAGTTCCGGCGCCAGCGACTGCAGCATCTCCAGGTACTTCGAGGTTCGCAGCCGCTCGGCCGCGATGATCGCGCGGCAGCCCGCCGCGTTCAGCGCGTATTCGAGTTCGTGCAGCCGATACGCCGGATTGATGTTGACGAGGATCAGCCCGATCCGCGCGCTCGCGAACTGCGTGACCAGCCATTCGACGCGGTTCGGCGACCAGATGCCGATCCGGTCGCCCCGCTGCAGCCCCAGGGCCGCCAGCCCGGCGGCGAGGCGGTCGACTTCGGTCGCAAACTCCGACCAGGTCCAGCGCACGCCCTGCTCGCGGAAGACGACCGCAGGCCGGTTCGGAAAGCGCGACACGGTTTCGCCCAGCAGCGCGGGAATCGTTGCCGACGACAGCAGTGTGTCGGTCTCGCCGCTGACCTGCGAGGTGGCGTCTTGCGGCGCGATGCCGCTGAGTCTCGGGGTTCGCTCGGCCATG
>CALLYQ010000338.1 GCA_937858875.1 uncultured Lautropia sp.
ACTCCGTCACCCGCTTCGCCCGCGCGCTGCGCGCCGACGAGGCAGCCCTGCTGCTGCCCGAAGTGGCCGATCTGCCGGAACTCGGGCGGCTGACCGGTCGCGGATCGACGGCCAAGCTCGAGGGCGTCCTGGCGCTCGGTACCGACCTGATCGTCGACGTCGGCTCGGTTGCGCCGACCTACGCGTCGCTGGCCGATCAGGTGCAGGCGCAGACCGGCGTGCCCTATCTGCTGTTCGACGGAAGCTTCGAGCAGACCGCGCGCACGCTGCGACGACTCGGCGAAGCGCTCGGTGTCGCCACGCGAGCCGAGGTGCTGGCGTCGGGCGTGCGCTCGATCCTCGACGAGATGGCCGGATTGCGCGCCGGCCTGCCGGTCGCCGAGCGCCCCCGCGTGCTGTTCGCGCGCGGGCCGAACGGACTCGCGACCGCAGCGGCCGGCGGGCTGAACGCCGAAGTGCTCGATGTCGTCGGGGCCGTCAACGTCGCGCAGACCGGCGCGCCGAACCTGAGCCTGATCTCGCTCGAGCAGGTCGTCGACTGGCAGCCCGACTGGATCGTCGCCAGCGACGCAGCCTTCTTTTCCCGGTTGCCGCGGCATCCGGTATGGTCGAGCCTGCCGCCGCTCCGCGCCGGCCGTGCGGTGCTCGTGCCGAGGCTGCCCTTCGGCTGGTTCGATGCGCCGCCGGCGCTCAATCGCTTCGTCGGCGTCGTCTGGCTCGCTGCGGTGCTGCATCCCGAACGGGTTCGCTATCCGCTGGCCGAGCGACTCGTCGAGATCTTCGAATGGCTGTATCACCGCCGCCCGACGCGCGCGCAGATCGATTCGCTGCTCGCCCGGACGCGGCTGCCTCGCTGAGGCTGCCCGCGTGATCCGGCTGCCCTGGGCTTTGCTGACGATTGCGCTGGGTGTGCTCCTCGCCGCGTCGATGCTCGCCGCGCTCGGCGCAGGCCAGTACCCGCTGCGCCTGTCGCAGGTGCTGCAGATGCTGCTGTCGCCGCTGGGCGGTGGCGCGATCGAAGCGGGTGACGTGGCGCAGACGGTGCTGTGGAAGATCCGATTGCCTCGTGTCGGCGCCTCGGTGGTCGTTGGCGCGGCACTCGCGGCATCGGGCGTCGCGCTCCAGTCGGTATTTCGCAACCCGCTGGCGGCGCCCGACCTGCTCGGCGTCTCGGCCGGTGCGGCACTGGGTGCGGTGCTCGGCATCTTCCTCGGCTGGAGCATCGTCACGATCCAGGCGGCCGCTTTCGCCGGCGGACTGGCTGCCGTCATCGTGGTTCATGCGGTCGGGACCGTCCTGCCGCTGCACGACCGCACGCTGAGCCTGGTGCTCGCCGGAATCGCGATCGGCAGCATGCTCGGCGCGCTGATCGCACTGGTCAAGACCGTTGCCGATCCGTACACGCAGCTGCCGGCGATCACTTTCTGGCTGCTCGGCAGCTTCGCGTCGATCACGCCGACCGACCTGTCGATGCTGCTGGCCTTTGGCGCCCTCGGTATCGTGCCGCTGGCGCTGATGCGCTGGCGCGCCGACGCGCTCGCCCTGTCCGACGACGAGATCCATGCGCTGGGCCTGCGCCTGCCGGTGCTGCGAGCGGCGTTGATCGCCGGGGCCACGCTGGCCACCAGCGCCACGGTGGCGGCGGCCGGGATCATCGGCTGGATCGGTCTCGTCGTCCCGCATGCGGCCCGGCTGCTGGTGGGCGCATCGTTCTCCCGCGTGCTGCCGGTGTCGATGCTGATGGGGGCGCTGCTGATGCTGATGATCGATACTCTCGGGCGCAGCGTTGCGCAGGCGGAGATTCCGCCGGGCGTGCTGACGGCACTGGTCGGCGCGCCGGTACTGTTCGCGCTGATGCTCAGGCGGCGCGAAGGGCAGGGTTGAGCGAGCGGATGACAACGAGCGCAGTCGGCGAGGAACCGGGCGGACGGAAAATGCCGAATACGGGCGAAGCATCTGGCAGGTGCGACCGATCGGGCACAGCCGACTTGACCGACGCGCCCGGACCGTCGGGCTCGCGCGCACTGCTGCGCACCCGCGAACTGGTTTTCGGTTACGCCGGACGCGGCCTGACTTCGCCGATCGACCTCGTCCTGCATGGCGGCGAGATCATCGTCGTGCTGGGTCCCAATGGATCGGGCAAGAGCACGTTTTTCCGTACGCTGCTCGGCGTGCTTCGGCCGCTGCAGGGCAGCGTCGAATGGAACGGGCGCGAACTGTCCGGGCTCAGCCCGCGCGACCTGGCCGCGCAGGTCGCCTGGGTGCCGCAGCAGCCGGGCGCCGCCTTCGACTTCACCGTCGAACAGTACGTGATGCTCGGCCGCCTCGGCCGATTGGCCGCGGGTGCTTCGCCCGGGCGTGCCGATCGCGACGCGGTTTCGCAGGTGATCGCGCGGCTCGGAATCGAGCGCTTCCGCGAGCGCACGCTGTCGAAGATGTCGGGCGGCGAACGGCAGCTCGCGGCAATCGCCCGAGCGCTCGCGCAGCAGGCGGCCACGCTGGTGCTCGACGAGCCGACGGCAAGCCTCGATTTCGGCAACCAGGGACGCGTGCTCGACACCTTGTGCAAGCTGGCGGGCGAGGGGCTCGGCATCGTCTACGCGACGCACGACCCGAACCACGCGCTGCGCGCGGGCAGCCGCGCCCTCGTCTATCTGCCGGGCGGTGGAATGGCCTTCGGGCCGGTCATCGACATGCTCGTCCCCGAGCGCTTGTCCACCGTCTATGGCGTGGACGTCGAAGCGGCGTACACGGCGGCCGGGCGCCTCGTGCTGTCTCTGGCGCCGGAACCCGCCTCCGACGCGGCGTCGCGCCTCAGACTGCCTGTACTTCGTCCGCCTCCGCCGTCTGCGGCGCCTTCTTCTGCGTCGGCTCGATGCCGTTCTTGACCGAGACGATCTCGGCCAGGATCGCAACGGCGATCTCGGCCGGAGTATGACTGCCGATGTGCAATCCGATCGGGCCGTGCAATCGAGCGATCTCGTCGGCACTCAGGTCGAACAGCGCCAGCCGTTCGCGCCGCTTGTCGTTGTTGCGCCGCGATCCCAGCGCGCCGACATAGAACGCCGACGATTTCAGCGCTTCGAGCAGCGCCATGTCGTCGAGCTTCGGGTCGTGCGTCAACGCGACGATCGCCGTGTTTGCGTCGGGCTTGAACTCGGCGACCACGTCGTCGGGCATGCCCGGCAGCCAGGTCACCTGCGGCAGTTCGAGCGTCGAGTAGTACTCTTCGCGCGGGTCGCAGACATAAACCTGGAAATCGAGCGGCTTGGCCATCTCGGCCAGCACCCGGGATAGCTGGCCTGCACCGATCATCAGCAGCCGGTAACGCGGCCCGAACACGTGGCGCGCGATGCGGCCGTCGAAGCTGAACGCCTCGCCGCGCTGCGCCGCCCCGATCACCGACTTGCCCGATTCGAGGTCGAGCTCGCGCACGACCAGTTCGTGACGAGCCGTACGTTCCAGCACTTCGTCGATCCAGCCGGCGTCGGCGAGCGGCTCCTGCAGCAGGCGCAAGGTACCGCCGCAGGGCAGGCCGAAGCGCGCGGCTTCTTCCTTGCTGACGCCATAGACGACCATCGATGGGCGACCGACGCGTTCGCCGTGGCGCACCCGGGCGATCAGGTCGTCTTCGACGCAGCCTCCCGATACCGAGCCGACGACGAGGCCGTCGTCGCGCATCACCAGCAGCGCACCGGGCGGACGCGGCGCCGAGCCCCAGGTCTCGACCACCGTGACCAGCCAGACTCCGCGACCGGCCTTCAGCCAGGTTCTTGCCTGTTCGAGGACTTCGCGATCGAGGCTGTCCATGGCGACTCCTTCATCTTGCAACGAACACGATCAAAAGCAGGATCAGCGCGGCGAGCACGACCCAGAGCAGCCAGGGGCGCGTGCTCGAGCGGCCGGCTCGCGCGGCGCCCGGGGCATTGGCGCCCGGGACGCCCGTGCGGCCCGGTCGGCTCAGGTCGCGGATACCGGTGCCGGACTCGACGCCAAGGTCGCTGGCCGCCTCGGCAGCGCCCGGAATGGCGTCGTTCTCCGGCGACGCTTCCGGCGAACGCTGCGCGGGCGATGCTGCCGGCGTGGCCTGCTGCGCGTCGAGGTCCCGCGCCTCGGACGAGAGGGCTCGCGCCTCGGACGAGGGTTCCTGCGCCGGCGCGGCCATCCGCGCCTCGAAGGCGAGGCTCGTCGACTTCCACGTCGCCGACAATAACCGCTTCGCCGCCGGCCTCGGCGATCTCGACTGGAAGAAGATCGTGGCCACCCTGCGCGAGGTCGGCTAT
>CALLYQ010000339.1 GCA_937858875.1 uncultured Lautropia sp.
ATCCGGGGGCCGGCCATCCGGGGGCCGGCCAGCCGATCCGGCCGGCCGCGCGCGTCGACCACCGCACGGTGGCGGCCGCCGTCTTCACCGAACCCCCGATCGCCACGGTCGGCCTGACCGAGGCAGAGGCCTGCACGCGCGGTCCGACCGACGTCTACCAGGCCGAGTTCCGGCCGATGAAAACCGCTTTCGCCGGCGGCCAGCAGCGTACCTACATGAAGCTGGTCGTCGACGGGCTCGACGACCGGGTGCTCGGCGTGCACATGATCGGCACCGACGCGCCGGAGATCGTCCAGAGCCTGGCTGTCGCGCTGACCAGCGGGGCCACCAAACGCGACTTCGACCGCACGATCGCGGTACACCCGACCGCGGCCGAGGAGTTCGTGCTGATGCGCGAACCGGCGCGCTCTACGCGTTAAACTCCGGCCAGACGGAACCGCCTGTTGGGAGAGGACATGGACCTGAACTACACGGCCGAAGAACTGGCGTTTCGCGACGAGGTGCGTGACTGGCTGCAAGCCAGCATCCCGGCCGACCTGCGCGAGAAAGTGCTGAACTACGAGGAGTTGTCGAAAGACGACCTCGTGCGCTGGCACAAGATCCTGGCCGACAAGGGCTGGCTCGCGCCGTCCTGGCCGGTCGAATGGGGCGGCACCGACTGGACGCCGGTGCAGCGCTACATCTTCGAGGAAGAGTACGCCTACGCCGGCGCGCCGCCGATCGCGCCGTTCGGTCCCACGATGTGCGCGTCGGTGCTGCTCAGATTCGGCAGCGAGGAGCAGAAACAGCGCTTCCTGCCGCGCATCTACCACTGCGACGACTTCTGGTGCCAGGGCTATTCCGAGCCCGGCTCGGGTTCCGACCTCGCTTCGCTGAAGTGCCGCGCCGAACGCCGCGGCGATCACTACGTCGTCAACGGCCAGAAGATCTGGACCACGCTCGGTCACTACGGCGACTGGATCTTCTGCCTGGTGCGTACCGACAACACCGTCTCGAAGAAGCAGGAAGGGATCAGCTTCCTGCTGATCGACATGAACACGCCCGGCATCACCGTGCGTCCGCTGGTCCTGCTCGACGAAGGGCACGAAGTCAACGAAGTGTTCTTCGAAGACGTCAAGGTGCCGCTCGAGAACCTCGTCTACGAGGAAAACAAGGGCTGGACCGTCGCCAAGTACCTGCTCGGGCACGAGCGGCTGAACACCGGGCGCGTCGGCCAGTCCAAGCGCGAGATGATCAAGCTCAAGGACATGGCTGCGCGCACCACCAAGAACGGCAAGCCGCTGCTCGAGGATCCCCGCTTCCGCGACCGGGTCTCGCGTGTCGAAGTCGAACTGATGGCGCTCGAAATCACGAACCTGCGCTTCGTCGACGAAATGCGCCGTACCGGCCAGATCGGTGCCGACGTCTCGATGCTGAAGATCAAGGGCACCGAGATCCAGCAGGCGATCACCGAACTGCTGATGCAGGTCGCCGGGCCGCGCGCGCAGTCGTTCAAGCCGATCGACTACGAGGGCTTCGACGAATTCATGGGGTCGATCGCGGCGCGTTACTTCAACTACCGCAAGACCTCGATCTACGCCGGCTCCAACGAGATCCAGCGCAACATCATCGCCAAGATGTCACTCGGACTCTGATCATGGACTTCCAGTACACCGAAGAGCAACAGCTGCTGGCCGACAGCCTCGAGCGGCTGGTCGAGAAGACCTACGACTTCGAGTCACGGCAGAAGATCGTGCGCTCCGACGCCGGCTACAGCGCCGAACTCTGGTCCAATCTGGCCGAACTGGGCCTGCTGTCGCTGCCCTTCGCAGAGCAGCACGGCGGCTTCGGCGGCGGCACGACCGACCTGATCGCCACGATGCAGGCGGTCGGCAAGGGTCTGCTCGCAGAGCCGGTGCTGTCGACGCTGCTCGGCGGCCGCCTGATCGCCAACGCCGGCAGCGAGGCGCAGCACGCGGAGCTGCTGCCCTCGGTCATCGACGGCTCCACCAGACTCGCCTTTGCGTATGTCGAGACCGACGCGCGCTACGAGCCTGCGCAGATCGCTGCGAAAGCCACGAAGAGCGGCGACGGCTGGACCCTCGACGGCGAGAAGATCGCGGTCCAGCACGGACCGCTGGCCGACAAGCTGATCGTCGCGGCGCGCAGCGCCGGCGCCGCCGGCGATCGCGAGGGGCTGAGTCTGTTCGTCGTCGACCCGAAGGCGCAGGGTGTGTCCTTGAACAGCTATCGCAGCGTCGACAACCAGCGGGTCGCGGACATCACGTTCCAGGGCGTGAAGCTGCCCGCCGACGCGCTGCTCGGCGAGGCCGGCAAAGCCTGGGAGGCGATCGACGAGGCGCTCGACTTCGCCACCGTGCTGCTGTGCTGCGAGGCGGTCGGCGCGATGAACTTCGCCAACGAAACCACGCTCGAATACCTGAAGACGCGCAAGCAGTTCGGCGTCACGATCGGCTCGTTCCAGGCGCTGCAGCACCGGATGGTCGACATGACGATCAGTGCGGCACAGTCGTACTCGATCTGCCTGCTGGCCACCGCGCGCCTCGATGCGGCAGCGCGCGGCGAACTCGATGCGGCCGAACGGCGTCGTGTCGTGTCGGGCGCAAAGATCAAGGTCGCGGAGGCGAGCCGGCACGTCGGCCAGGAGGCGATCCAGCTTCATGGCGGCATGGGGATGACCGAGGAGCTGAAGGTCTCGCATACCTTCAAGCGGCTGACGATGATCGGCCAGCTGTTCGGCGACGTCGACCACCATCTCGAGCGCTTCGCAGCGACCGCCTGAGGGCCGAGTGCTCGCGCGGCGCATGCGATGTTCGCGGCGCCGCGGTTTTGCAGGCTGCCGGATCCGAAACGGCGCCGCCTGGGGGCTGCGATACACTTGGCCCGCGATCTCTTCCGTGAACCCGACGCCCGGTGTCGTGCACTCGAATGCCGGGCATTCGGGGCGACCCTCGCAGGGAGAAAACCGATGGCCGACACGAGCCAATCCAGCGAAGACGCGGTTTTGCGCAGCTTCGCTGTCTATCAAGACGCACTCGTACGCATCGCCGATGTCGCCAAGCAGGCTGGTGCCGAAATGCTTGCCGAACCGGTCAAGGAAATCTGCTATCAGGCGCACCGCGAAGTGGCTGCGATCCTGAGTTCCGACCACGCGCAGCCAAAACCGGACGTACAGTCCAGCGCCGGGGATACAGCGCCGACGAGGCTGCCTCACATCCGAGCCGACCTCGCCGCCTGACAGCGCAGAGCCGGCCCGCCGGCCGTAGGGGCGCCCGGCATCGGGCGCACTCGACTCTTCGAGAACTCGGACGAAGGGCGACTCGAGCGGGAGTCGTGCTGCGCCGACATCGGATCGTCATATCCGCGTGCTAGCCTTCGTGCCAACCCGATTCTGGTGATTCGGGTCCAAGGACACAGCATCCGGACATGGTGGCGAGGATCTCCCGGCTCAGGCGCTGCCTCCGTCTGCCTGCGAACCGCAAGGGTCGCGACCTGGTGGTCGGCGACCTTCACGGGCATCGAAGGCTTTTCGAGGCCGAACTCGAGCGGCTCGGCTTCGACCCCTCGTGCGATCGCGTGTTGTCGGTGGGCGACCTGGTCGATCGGGGGCCCGAATCGCTTGCCACGCTGTCGCTGATCGAGGAGCCGTGGTTTCACGCCGTGATCGGAAACCACGAGTTGATGCTGCTGAACTATCTCGGTTACTACGGCAGCCGGATTCATTCGCGAAAGTCGTTTCCCAGCGGGGGTGGCAGGTGGATCCTCGAGGCCGTCGCGAAGAACCGGAAGGTGGTCGCGAAGCTCGCCAGACGGCTGACCGAGTTGCCGCTCGCACTTCACGTGGAAGGCGAGGTGGCGTTCAACGTCACGCACGGGGACCTGCATCCGCTTGGAGCGCGGCAACAAGATCTGCTCTGCGAGGAAACCGTCTGCGTGCACCGGGCCGACGAAGCCACGTCGTCGAGGCTCAACATCGGCGAGGCGCTGAAATCCGATCTGCTCGGCCTGCCGTTCGACAGCCAGTTTGTCCAGGTCAGCGAGTCGCCTATGGGCGAGCTGCCGATCACCTATGTCGGGCATTCGCGGCTGCGTGACGTGACGGTCCACAACTCGTACGTCTACATCGACCAGGGTGTCTGCGCGTCGACGGCAGTGGCACCGCCGCGTACCCCGACGGTGATCGACCATACGCAGTTCGCGTATTGGCTGGCCGGCGTCGTCAGCGCCCGAACCAGCGGGCCGGCATCCGGACAGCGCGACGTAGCGAGGACGGTGCAGGACGCGTACGCGCGTGCCGGCGCATGGGCAGCCTGACGAACATGGCGAAGATCGATCGCCGCGCGCTGGAGATGCATTGAATTGAGTTCACAGATCGAAGTCGAACTGAAGTTCCTGGTGCCGACCGGTTCGCGCGCCGCGGTGGCCGCCGAAATGGCGCGCGGGTCGGCCACGCTCGAGCGGCGCACGCTCGCCGCGATGTACATCGACACTGTCGACCGGCGGCTCGCGCGCGCAGGTTTCGCCTGGCGCCTGCGCCGCGAAGGCCGGCGCTGGATCCAGACGCTGAAGGCCGGCGGTGCGAATCCGCTCGAGCGCTTCGAGCACGAGGTGATCCGTCCGGACACGACTTTCGATCCCTGCGCGCATGCGGGCACCGAGGCAGGCGATCGCCTGCTGGCGATCCTCGGCGATGCGCACGACGAGGGCCTCGAGGTCGACGTGCGCTTTCGCACCGAAGTGCGGCGCACGGCGCGCCGGATCCGCACGCGCGGAGCGGTCGTCGAGGTGGCCTTCGACGAAGGCCGGCTGCTGGCCGGCGAAGCCAGGCAAAGGATCCGCGAGATCGAGTTCGAACTGGTCTCGGGTTCGGCCGCTGCGATGCTCGGTCTGGCCGAGCGCTGGCGCAAGCGATTCGGGCTGACCTACGACCCGCGAAGCAAGGCCGAGCGCGGTGACCGGCTGGCCGAGGGCTCGCCGTATCCGAAAGTTCGCAAAGCGAGCCGTCCGGAGTACAGCGAGGACGCGAGCGCGACCGAGGCGCTGGGTGCGGTGCTCGACGAGTGCCTCGCGCAGATCACGCACAACGCGATCGGCCTGATCGAAGGCGATCCCGACAATCGCGTCACGCACGTGCACCAGATGCGTGTCGGGATCCGCCGGCTGCGCAGTGCGCTGCGCACTTTCGAGGGCTGGACGCCGGCGCCGCCCGAGAAGCTGGTTGACGAGTTGCGCAGCCTGTTCGCAACGCTGGGCGAATCGCGCGACAGCGACGTGCTCG
>CALLYQ010000340.1 GCA_937858875.1 uncultured Lautropia sp.
CGCACGCCGACCGTCGGATCCGGACGGCGCTCGGCGGCGGCGCGCTGGCTCTCGAGCCGGCTGCGCTCTGCGGCCGCGCGCGCCACCCGGACGCCCTGGTCGCGCTCGATGAAGGCGTCGGCAAGCTCCTGCGGCGATCCGGCCGGCAGGATCGGGGCCGGGAGCGGCGGCAGCGGCGCCGCGGCGACCTGGGGAAACTGCTCGCGCAGAACGAGTTCGGCGCGCTGTGCCCGGTCGGCGGCCTGGCGCGCGAGCGCCTCGGCCCGCGCGCTGGCGGCCTGCGCCTGGATCGCTTCGAGCGACGACGCGTCGCCGAGGTCCTTGCGACGGGCAATCGCCGCGTACTCGCGCGCGCTCAGTTCCGCCTGCCGGCTCGCCACGTCGGCCGACGCCCGCTCGCGCAGCCACTGGTACCACAGGCCGAGCAGGCGTTTCGATGCTTCGTGACGCGCGTCGGCCAGCATCGCCGCCGCTTCGACGATCCGCTGGTCGCCGAGTTCGCGGTCGATCCGCGCCTTGTCCGGCCGGCGCAGCGGACGCTCGAGCGCGACGTCCCATTCGTTGAACCGCCGCATCTGTGGCGATTCGTCGGCACGCCGGCGCTGATAGCCGACCTGCATCGACCATTCGTGCGGACCGGCGATCAGCTGTCGGCGCTCGGCTGCGCTGGCCGTGCCGAGCGCAAGCGCGGAACGTACTTCGGGCGACTCGTCGATGGCGCTGAGCACCTGCTCGATCGCCGGCAGTTCCGGCGGGTAGTCGGCGGCAGCGGCCGAGATATGCAGCCACGGCAGGCATGCCAGTGCGCCGACGATCCAGTGGCGCGAGCCCATCACAGCACCCCGCAGCCGCGAAGCGGCACCGCCCAGTAGAACAGGTTCGCGTCGGGCAGCGCGTCGCGCAGATAGCGCCGCAGTTGCCCCAGCGTATTCGCGTCGAGCGCGATCTCGAACCTGACGCGGCGACCATGGCCGCGAACCTTCTCGTCGGGCCGCTCGAGCTTCACGTCGGCGCCGTGTCCGTTCGCCGGACTGGTCGTGAAACCGGTGACGATGTCGGGTGCATCGAGCAGCAGGTCGGCCATATTGGCCTCCAGCGCCGCCGGGACGATCAGGGTCAACAGCGTGTCCGAGTGGGTGTTCATGCGTGCGACTCCTCCAAAGGTCGTGCCGCCGGCTGCTGTGTGCCGAAGCGCCTGAACAGCACGGGCAGCAGCAACAGCGTGAGCAGCGTGGAACTGACGAGCCCGCCGATCACGACGATCGCGAGCGGGCGCTGGATCTCGGAGCCCGGACCGCTCGCGAAGAGCAGCGGCACGAGACCGAAGGCGGCGATCGACGCGGTCATCATCACCGGGCGAAGCCGCCGGCGCGCCCCTTCGACGACGACCTCGTCGATCGGTACGCGGCGCTCGACCAGTTGATTGAAATGACTGACCATCACGACGCCGTTCAGCACGGCGATGCCGAGCAGCGCGATGAATCCGACCGAGGCCGGTACCGACAGGTATTCACCGGACAGCAGCAGCGCGAATACACCGCCGATCAGCGCGAACGGCACGTTGGCGAGCACGAGCACCGTCTGGCGCACCGAGCCGAAGGTCGAAAACAGCATCAGGAAGATCAGCAGCAGCGCGATCGGCACGACGACCGCGAGCCGCGCCGCGGCACGCTGCTGGTTCTCGAACTGGCCGCTCCATTCGATCCGGTAACCGACCGGCAGCTCGACTTCCGACGCAACGCGCCGCTGGGCCTCCTCGACGAAGCCGACGAGGTCGCGGCCATCGACGTTGGCACGGATCGTCACGTAGCGCGCCGCGTTCTCGCGGTCGATCTTCACCGGCCCGTCCACACGTTCGATCCGCGCGATTTCGGACAGCGGAACCGCGCCGCCGCCCGGCAGCGCGATGCGCAGGTCGGCGAAACGGGAAGCAGCCGCGCGTACGTCCTCGCCGGCACGCAGCAGGACCGGCACGCGCCAGCCGGCTTCCATCACGACGCCGGCCGTCTGCCCTTCGATCATCGCGCGCAGGTTCGACTGCAGGTCGTCGACCGAAAGCCCGAGCCGGCCGGCCGCGAGCCTGTCGACCCGGACCTGCAGGTACTGGACGCCTTCGTTGCGCGCGGTGAAGACGTCCTGCGCGCCGGGAATTTCGCGCAGCAGTGTTTCGATCCGCTCGGCGAGCCCGCCGAGCGCAGCCAGGTCGCTGCCGAAGACCTTGATCGCGACGTCGCCGCGCGTGCCGGTGATCATCTCGGAGATTCGCATCTCGATCGGCTGCGTGAACGATGCGTTCAGGCCCGGGAAGTCGGCCGCCACCGCGCGCAGCTGTTCGGTGAGCCAGGCCTTGTCCGGATTGCGCCATTCGGCGACCGGCTTCAGAACGAGGAAGCTGTCGGTTTCGTTCAGCCCCATCGGGTCGAGTCCGAGCTCGTCGGAGCCCGAACGCGCGACGATTCGCGTCACCTCGGGCACACGCGCGAGGATCGCGCGCTGCACGAGCGCGTCGACCTCGACGGTCCGGTCGAGGCTGATCGACGGCAGCTTCTCGAGCTGCATGATCAGGTCGCCCTCGTCCATCGTCGGCATGAACGACTTGCCGAGCATCGTCCAGGCCACACCGGCCAGCGCGAGCAACAGCAGGGCTGCCGCGACGACGACGCGACCGTGGCGCAGGGCCAGCTTCAGCGTCGGCAGGTACAGCGCATCGAGCTTGCGCACCAGCCACGGATGGTGCTCGGGGCGACGGCGCAGCAGGAACGAAGCGAACACCGGGATCGCGGTCAACGCCAGCAGCAGCGAACTCGACAGCGCGTAGACGATCGACAGCGCGACCGGGACGAACAGCTTGCCCTCGAGTCCCTGCAGCGCAAGCAGCGGCACGAATACGACGATGATGATGCAGACGCCGGAGACCACCGGCGTGGCGACCTCGCGCACGGCCCGGTAGACGACGTTGAGTACCGGCAGCTTGGCCCGCGCGCCGCCCTCCGACAGGTGGCTTTCGATGTTCTCGACGACGACGATCGAACCATCGACGAGCAGCCCGATCGCGATTGCCAGTCCGCCCAGGCTCATCAGGTTCGCCGACACGCCGGTGTAGCGCATCAGCAGGAACGTGCCGAGCGCTGCCAGCGGCAAGGTCAGCGCGACCACCAGGGCCGCGCGAAGGTTGCCGAGGAAGGCCAGCAGCAACGCGAGCACGAGCACGATCGCCTCGAGCAGCGCACGCGATACGGTGCCGACCGCGCGCTCGACGAGCGAGGACCGATCGTAGAAGGGCTCGATCGTCACGCCGTCGGGGAGTGTAGCGGACAGGCTGGCCAGCCTCGCCTTCACATCGGCGATCACCGTCTGCGCATTGGCGCCGCGCAGCGCCAGCACCAGCCCTTCGACGGCCTCGCTGCCGTTGTGGGTCACGGCGCCGTAGCGCGTCAGGCTGCCGATCCGCAGGTCGGCGACCTCGGCGAGCCGGATCGGTACGTCGCCGTTCAGCGCCACGACGATTTCGCCGAGATCCGCCAGGTCACTGACCGCGCCCTCGGTACGCACGATCAGGACCTCCTCGCCTTCGACGAGACGGCCCGCGCCATCGTTGCGGTTGTTGGTTTCGATTGCCCGGCGCACGTCGTCGATCGTGAGGCCGCGGATCGCCAGCAACTGCGGATTCGGCACGACCTCGTAGCTGCGCACGTAGCCGCCGAGGCTGTTGACGTCGGCCACGCCGCGGATCGTGCGCAACTGCGGCCGGATCACCCGATCGAGCAGCGTTCGCCTTTCGGCCAGCGACAGCGGCCCTTCGATCGTGAACATGAACATTTCGCCGAGCGGCGTCGTGATCGGCGCGAGCCCGCCTTCGGCCTGCGGGGGCAGGTTCGCCATCACCGCGTCGAGCCGCTCGCTGACCTGCTGGCGCGCCCAGTAGATGTCGGCGCCATCCTCGAAGTCGATCGTGATGTCGGCGATGCCGTACTTGGTCACGGCGCGCAGCAGCCGCTGGCGCGCGATCCCGAGCATTTCCTGTTCGATCGGTATCGTGATGCGGTTTTCGACCTCCTCGGGCGTCATGCCGGGCGCCTTCACGATGATCTTGACCTGCGTGGTGGAGACATCGGGAAACGCGTCGATCGGCAGTTCGCGCAGCGCGACGACGCCGGCCGCGACGAGCAGCGCCGTCGCCACGAGCACGAGCAGGCGCTGCGTCAGCGAGAAGTCGACGATACGGGCAAGCATCGCCGGGCTCACTCGCGTTCGCCGAGGCCGGCGAGCGCCGCCTTCAGCTGGCTGGCGCCACGGCTGACCACCGGTTCGCCGTCGCGCAGCGCGGCTTCGACGACGATGTCGTGGTCAGCTTCACCGGCGGGCTTCGCCGCCACGGCGAAATACTGGCCGCTGCGCTCGACGAACACCGCCGACTGCGTGCCCGCCGGGCCGAGCCTGACGAGCGCGCTGGCCGGCACCTGCCACAAGGTCGTCGCGCCTTCGCGCCCGCTCGTCTCGACCTCGGCCTCGACGTGCTGGCCGGGGTTCAGGCCATCGAGGCCGGCCGTCATCCGCGCACGCAGCGTCAGCGTCTGGCCGTCGCTGACCGCCCGGCCTATCGAGATGACAGAGCCACTGGCGCCGGTCGAAGGCACGCGTACCGCCGAACCGACGCCGACGTGCGTCGCCGCGCCGAACGGCACCTCGATGTCGAGATCGAGCGGATCGAGCCGGGCGATCCTGAACAGCGCGGTCGCCGGTTCGACGCGCTCGCCGGCGCGTACCGTCTGCGCCAGCACCACGCCGCTCATCGGTGCGAGCACCGACAAC